>JASLCW010000036.1 GCA_030151765.1 Marmoricola sp. | reverse complement strand
ACGAGATCGGCGCAAAGCCCGACGTGGGGAAGACGACAGCGCACACGATGACCACGACCACCGGTGGCAGACCCAGCCAGTACGCCGCCGCGCGGCGCCGAGTGAGCCAGAGCCCGGCGGCGATCAGGCCCAGGAAGAGCCCGGCCACCGGGCTGAAGCCGGTCGCCATGGCTGACAGCACGGCAATCGCCACCGACGACCGGAGCCGGTGTCCTTCTCGCGCCATGATGCACAGCGCGAGAAGCCCGACGGCGGTGCCCAGGACGAAGGTCACCCGCCCGGAGAGCGCATTGCCGAAGAAGGCGAAGGCGCTGGCGCTCGCGATTCCCCACTTCCGCGGCGGTGTGTCGGCGGCACGTCCGAGAAGGATGCCGAGCAGTCCCGCGGCGACCGTGCTGGCGAGGACCATGGTCGTTCGGGCGCCCAGCACCGCCATCACGTAGGGGGAGAGCACGCTGTACGACACGGGGTGGATGCCGCCGTACCAGGCGAGGTCGTAGGCGCTCCCCGGATGCTGCCGGGCGAAGGCCGCCCAGGCGTCCTGGGCCGCCATGTCGCCACCGACGCTCGCGAAGAAGCGCAACCAGATGAGCTGCAGGAGGCCGGCAAGCAGGGTCGTTGCGGTGAGCACGTCCCATCGCGCTCTCCATGCGCCAGCCTGCGGCGAGTTCATACGACCGAGCGTGGTCGGTGTCGGCTGCGCCAGTCAATACCCGTACGCCGGGGCGGGGTCGCAGTCAGGTTGTTGGCAGGTTGTCCCCGTCATCCTGCCGCTATGACCACCACAACTGTCACGTCCACGCGCCCCACCGGGCGCGCGATGTTGAACAAGGTTCCCGAGGTCACGATCTGGTTCTGGGTCATCAAGATCCTGTGCACCACGGTCGGTGAGAGCTTCGCGGACTACATCAACGTCACGCTCGGATTCGGCCTCACGAACACGATGCTGCTCTTCACCGCGATCTTCGTCGCCGTGATCACCTGGCAGTTCCGGACCAATCGGTACACACCCTTCCCATACTGGCTGACCGTCGTCGTCGTGAGTGTCGCCGGCACCCTGTACACGGACATGCTCACCGACCAGCTGAGCGTTCCGCTGTGGATCAGTTCGACGGTCTTCGCGGCCCTCCTCGCCGTGGCCTTCGGCGTCTGGTGGCTCCGGGAGCGGACCCTCTCGATCCACTCGATCACGACCTTCCCGCGCGAGGGCTTCTACTGGCTGACCGTCCTGGTCACCTTCGCCCTCGGTACGGCGACCGGCGACTGGACGCTCGAACTCACCAACTGGGCGCCCGCGCAGTCCGTCTTCCTGCCGCTCGGCCTGATCCTCTCGATCACCGCGCTCTGGAAGTTCGGCGCGAACCCGGTGCTCACGTTCTGGCTGGCCTACATCCTCACCCGCCCGCTGGGCGCCAACATCGGTGACTGGCTCGCCTCCCCGAAGGTCGCCCAGAATCCCACCGATCCGGTCGGCCTCGGCCTCGGCACCCTCGTGACCTCGCTGATCTTCCTCGGCGCCATTCTCGCCACGGTGATCTACCTGACGGTCAGTCGCAGTGACGTCACCGAGACCTACGAGGCGACGCACGACGCGGTCAGGCCGCTCGACCTGCGCCGGGAGCGCATCGGCCTTGCCGGCCTCGCCATCGTCGGTGCCGTGGCCGCGAGTGTCATGGTCTGGGCTCACAACCAGCCGCACATCACCTGCGACCCGACGGGAGCGAGCGAGACCCTCCCGGCGTGTCCGAAGGCGGCGCTCACGGCCGGGCAGGCCACGGCTGCGCAGGCGAAGTACGAGGCCCTGGCGAAGCAGGCCATCGCGCAGGACAAGGCGGGCGACACCGCGGGTTCGCATGCCACCGTGCAGAAGATGCGCGACCAGTGGGATGCCGACTCGACCGCGCTCGACACCCCGGCGCGGGACAAGGCCTGGCACGCGATCGACACCCAGATGGACAAGGTCCTCGAGTCCTACGGCATCGACCACGGCAACGCCCCGTTCCCGGCAGCCCAGCAGGAGCAGCGCGTCGGCACCCTCCTCACGGTGATGGCGGCGAACAAGCTGTAGACAAGACGATCCGGCGGGCACGCCTTGTCGTGCTCGCCGGATCGTTCGTCTCGTGTCAGAGGCTCGTTCGAGGGAGAAGGCCGTCGAGGGAGAGCCGGACTTGCAGTCCTCGCTCGCTGAGGCGGATGCGGCCGCGCAGCCCGGCGGCAGCGAGCAGCGGGACCAGTCCCTGTTCGGTCGGCGGAGCGAGCACCACCATCTCGTGTCCGCCCGATCGGGCCGCGACCTGGCAGAGCCGCCGCAGGAGTTGTTGGCCCACTCCCATGCGCCGCCACGCCGGCGCGACCTCGATCGTCCCCTCGACCTCCCCGTCGACACCGACCCAGGCCAGGTGACCGGCTCCCACGATGCCTGTGCCCACGCGTGCGGTGACGCCGGTATCGGACTCGACGTAGTCGACGACGGCGCCGTCGACGCGTTCCGGCAGGGGAGGGTGCCCGAGGCGTTCGGCGATGTCGACCAGCGCCGCGACCCGGGCATTCTCCGTGGCCGACAGCCGCGACCGGGGGCCGGTGAGTCTGGTGATCTCCGCGCCGAGACGGCCCGGCGAATCGATCAGGGATCGCACGGCGGCCAGCCACCGCGTCGGCTGGTCTTGCAATTCATGTGCAGTGCATGGCGTGACGGTGATCTCCGAACCGCCCGCGGACTCGACGAGTTCCACCACCCGCCCCGCCGACCATGACTCCGGGGCTGCCACAACGAGGTCGTCGGTCACGAAGCCCAGCTCGGGGTAGATCTGAAGGGCGAGGATGTTGACCCCGGACCGCCCGCAACGTTTGGCGAGCATCGCCAGAGCGCCGGGAGTGTCGGGGAGGCGAGTGCGGACTCGGTAGTACATGCGGTCACTCTGATCGATCCGCATTTCCGGACGAGATCGCCGATGTTTCGTGCTGGGAAACGAATCCGTGCATCGATTCGCGCCCTGATCGGCACCGGGCGCAAATCGCGTCGTCGGTCTCAGTCTGGTGCGCTCCACCCGATCGTGCAGCGAACGTCCTGCCACACGTGGAGGCGACCGTCCTCCCCGCGTGCGGGCTCGAGCGCCTGGGCTGCTGCGGCGATGGTCGGTGCGACCTGTTCCTCAGGCATCCGATCCCATGCCGCGCGCTGGCCCACCGAACGCGACCACCGCACCCAATGGTCGATGTCGTCGAAAACGACGGGAACGCGCAGTGACGTCGTGGTGACGCGATCGGCTCCGGCACCGCTGATGAACTTCTCCGCATTCCCGTCGGAAGCGAAGGGGCCGTCCGGTCCGACCATGCGCGGATCGAAGCCGGGCATGAAGGGTCGGAGCAGTGCCTCCGACTGCTGCCACTCCGGTGCCGAGGCTCCGAAGGTGGTCAGCGCGACCCGGCCTCCAGGGCGGACCAGCCGGAGCCAGCGCGCGATCGCTGCCCACGGGTCGGGGAGGAAGAAGATGACGAGCGACGCAGTGACCAGGTCGAAGCCGCCCTCGGGGAGATCGGGATCGGTGGCATCGCCGCGGATCACCGTCACCTGCGGCTGATCGCTCAGTAGCGCCGCCGTACGGGCGACCATGGCCGGGCTGTTGTCGAGGGCGACTACGGAGCCCGTCGTACCGACTGCGGTGGCAAGACGGGTGGTGACCACGCCGCTGCCGCAGCCGAGATCGGCGGCATGCTCGCCGGGCTGCGGCGCGACGGCATCGACGAGGTGTTGCGCGATCGGGCCGAAGAAGGCCACATCGGTGTTGTCGTAGTCGGCCGCGACGGAGTCGAAGAGAGCCGCGACCTGGGCGAGCTGGGCATCCGGGTCCATGAGGTGATGGTGATGACTGACGGCACGATCTGCAAGCGGTGTTCGGCGGATCGGGAGGTGGATGGGGTCATCTACAGGGCAGAAACTCGGTGGCCCGTGACGATGCTCGCGCCTACCGTTGCTCACTGACCCGAACAGGACTTGGAAAGGCGCTCCACGAGATGAGCTCGGGGGCGGCTTTCCTCATGCCCGCCCACAGGCAATCATGGAGAGAGGAGGCGAGAAGCCATGCCTGCAACGACTGTCATGCTGTTGAACGCCTCCTACGAGCCGATGGGACGGGTCACGTTCGAGCAGGCGCTGCGGATGCTCTTCCGTGAGGTGGCGATCGTCGAGGAGGGCGACAACCGCCGGATGATCGGGCCGCATCCCTGGCCGCGGGTGATCCGCTTGGTGCGGTACGTCGTACAGCGTTGGCTGGATCGTCCTGCCCGGTGGCACCGCGGCGGCGTCTTCATCCGCGACCGCCACCGGTGCGCCTATTGCGGTGCGAAGGCGGACACGCTCGACCACGTGCTGCCCCGTTCTCGCGGTGGCGCGTGGGAGTGGACGAACATCGTCGCTGCGTGTGAGGCCTGCAACCACCGCAAGGGTGACCGGACGCCCGATGAGGCAGGGATGCCGCTCCGGTTCGCGCGACCCTTCGTGCCGACGGTGCGGCAGATCGTCAGTATTCGGTATGCCGTGTGAGGAAGGCGCAGTCGCGCCGGAGCAGTCCGTACACCCATGAGTCGGAGACCTCGCCGTCGACGACGCAGTCCTCGCGGAGAGTTCCCTCGCGGACGAAGCCGAGCTTCTCGAGCACTCGCGCCGATGCGAGATTGCGCGTGTCCGTCTCCGCCTGGACCCGATTGAGGTCGAGGGTCGTGAATGCCCAATGCAGTAAGGCATCCGCGGCTTCGGTCGCGTGTCCGCGACCCCACGACGCCTCGCCGAAGCAGTAGCCCAGGGCGGCGCTGCGGTAGTCCGGATTCCACCGACTCAAGCTGCACCAGCCGAGGAAGTCGCCAGTGGACAGGAGATCGACCGCGAGACGGACTCCGCTCCCGGTCGATGCCATCTGACGGCAGGCGGTGACGAAGGCGGTGGCGCGGGCGGGATCGGTCCAGGGCGGTGAGTCCCAATAGCGCAGCACGCTGGCATTGCTGTGCAGGGCGAAGAGCGCATCGGCATCGGTCTCGTCGAAGGGCCGCAGCCGCAGTCGCGCCGTTGACAGGGTCGGAGTGGAGAGCGGCACGCATCCATGCTGGCCCGGATCGTTGACGCGCGCGAGCGCGTATTGGTTCAATTTGGCGCGCCAGGTGAGGGCGGGGAGGCCCTGATGCGGCATCACCCTGCTCCTCGGAAGTCACACGCCCATGAAGTCTGGTTCCTCCCCTCGGCAGACGGCACGAGTACTGCTCGCGACGCTGACTGCCGCCATGGTCACCGGCTTCGGCTTCCTCGGCCTGGTCGCGCTCGTCTCGCATCCCGCCTTTGCCGCCGGCGCCGGCCAGACCTGCACGACGAGCGCCTGCACGCTGACCTTCTCCGGCGTCGGCACCAGCACCTGGACCGTCCCCGCGGGAGTCACCTCGGCGAAGTTCACCGTCGACGGTGCCGCGGGCGGGTCGGTCTCGAGCACGGGCTCGACGCCGGGCAAGGGCGGCGAGGTGACGGCGACCATCGGCGGCCTGAGCGGCGGCACCTCGCTGATCGTCAACGTGGGTGGGCAGGGTGGCTCCGGCAACAACGGTGCGGGCGGCACGAACGGCGGTGGGGGCGGCGGGACCTTCTCCGGCGGAGGCGGCGGCTACAGCGCGGTCACCGTCGGCAGTGCCGATGTGATCGTCGCCGGTGGGGGCGGCGGCGGTGGCTCCGGCGATGCCGGCTCCAGCTTTCCCGGCAGTACCGGCGGCACGGGTGGGCAATCCGGCGGTACCGGCGGCCCCTCGGGCCCGGTGGTCGGTGGCAGTGGCGGCACGGCCGCGGCCGGCGGCCCCGGGGGAGTGGCTCCCTGTGCCGCGGAGAACGGAGGCGCAGGTTCGTCGCTGACCGGCGGGAGCGGCAGCAGCGGCGGTGGTGGAGGGGGCGGCGGCTGGTTCGGTGGCGGCCAGGGCGCGGGCTCCTTCGCCTGCTGGGCGACCGGTGCCTCGGGCGGCGGCGGTGGTGGCTCGAGCCACGTCGACCCCAATGCGACAGGTGTCACCTACCAGTCCGGCGTTCGCTCCGGCGACGGCCGGATCGTCGTCTCCTACACCAATCCGGTGACCGCGGGCGCGGCGTCGTACAAGACGAGCAAGGGCAAGGCGATCCACCGGGCGGCTCCCGGCGTCCTGTCCGCTGCATCGGGTCCGGGAGCACTCACCGTCTCGCTCGGCAGCGGCCCGGGTCATGGCACGCTCACGCTGAACGGCAACGGCTCCTTCGACTACACACCGGCCGCCGGGTACGTCGGCGCGGATTCCTTCGTCTACAAGGTGACCGATGCCGGTGGCGACTATGCCTCCGGTACCGCCGCCATCACGATCGCGAAGGAGAAGTCCTCGAGCGGGACCGGAGGATCGACAGGCGGCAACACGCACCACAGCTCGCACCCGTCGGGTGGAGGTGGAGGTGGCGGCATCGTCCCGGTCGTCGTACCGACCACGCCGGTGATCTCGCCGACGGCGAGTCCGACCGCGTCGCCGACGGCATCACCCACCGCGTCCCCGACGGCCACATCGACGGCCACGCCGACCGCCTCGCCCACGAGCGCGCCCTCCGGTGACTCCTCGGAGAATTCCTCACCCAGTGGTCAGATCACCGCACCCTACGATCCGAACTACAACGTCGACCGCAGCAAGGCCGATGCCCCTAGTGTCCTGACGGTCAAGGCGCCCAGCATCTTCACTGTCGCCGCGCACCCGCAGATGGTCGCCGCCGCGATCGCCGCCGGCCTCGTGTGGACGCTGCTGCTGGTCGTCGCGATGGGGGCGCTCGACGACGCGGTGAAGACACGCTACGAGAACTGGACCAAGCGCATGTCGCGGCTCCGGGTTCCCGCCTGGGTACGTCGCTCCTTCGCCTTCCTGGCCAGCAGCAACTGGCTGCCGCTGCTCGGGCTGCTCGGCGTCCACGTCGTCGTGATGAGCCTTGTCGATCCGCACTTCTCCTTCGATGCGACCTCCGGACGGCTGATGCTGTCGGTGATCGCCGCCGACCTGGCCATCGTGGTGATGCCTGCATTGATCACCGCGCGGGTGTCACGCCGGCGCTGGAAGGTGGCGGCGAGCGTCCGGGCGGTGCCCTGGGGCGTCCTGATCGGCTTCCTGGGCGTGGCGATCAGCAGGTTGATCGGCTTCGTGCCCGGCCTGCTCAGCGGGTCGACGATGGAGATGAAGCAGACCGGCGCCACGATTCCGCAGAAGGTCCGCACGCTGCGCTTCCGGACCATCCTCGGGCTGGTGCTCGGCGTCGTCTTCTGGGTGATCTCGCAGCTGGTGCCGACTCACGGAAGCGTGCTCACGCTGTGGGCGCACGATGCCGCGATCGCCGGGATGATCGTGGCCTTCGTCGGCGGCCCGGTGGACCTGTTGCCGCTCTCCTTCATGGCCGGCGGCACCCTCTATCACCATGCCCGCAGGACGTGGGCCGCTCTGCTGATCTGCTCGGTGACGGCCTTCGTCGCCCTGGTCGTCCCGCAGCCGTCGTACTGGCTGAAGCTGGGGCACCGGGTCACATGGTGGCTCGTCGTCGCGAGCCTCGCCATCGTGACCGCCCTGGTCGTGGTGATCGTGCTGCATCGCCGCGAGCAGGCGAAGCTCGCGAAGGAGGAGGCCGGAGCGGCACCGGCGTAGCCGCGCACAGGCGGTACGGCGGGATGCCGCTCGGGCGACGCTCAGCGCTCACGACGCCACCACGGGGCGGTGACCAGAACCGCGACGGCCATGCCGGCGGAGGTGAGGAGGGCGCCCTCGCCGAGGAACCAGTCGGTGGAGGAGCGGCCGACGGTGACCAGATCGCCGACGAAGTAGACGCAGGCGTTCATGCCGGCGTGCAGGACCAGGACGGGCCAGATGCTGCGACCTTCGAGGCGCAGCCACACCAGCGGCCAGGCCATGGTTCCGGTCTGGATCAGGAACATCGTGATGGCGTACCAGGTCGGGATGCCGTCGGGAACCGAGCCGGGGATGAAGAGCATCAGCGGTACGTGCGCCAGGCACCAGCCCAGGCCGTACACGGTCGCGACCGTGCCGCGCCCGGCAACCTCGGACATGCGTACGACGAGCCACGAGCTCCACCCGAGCTGCTCACCGATCGCCAGTGCGATCCACGGAATGAGTCCGGGCAGCAAGGCGATCACCACGGCCAGCGGGGCGGGAATGCCGCCGAACTTGTCCTCGAGCCCGGCCACGTCGAAGCCGGCGATGCCGGTGAGCCACGCGGGGACGTAGGCGAGGATCGATGCCAGCACCGGCACCAGCCAGGCGACGGCGAGCAGCGGCAGGCGGGTGCGCCGGAAGCCCCAGTCCGGGCCGATCCCGCTGGCCAGCCAGGCGATCAGCATCGAGATCGTCGGCACGAAGGCGCCACCGAAGAGGGCGATCTGCGCGATGGCGGGTGCCTTGTCGAGATGGTCGACATCGGCGCCGTTGGCGCGGGCGACCAGTACTGACCCGACGGTGATGATCACCTCGGCGGCTGCATAGGCGAGCAGACCGCGGCGGATCCGCCGGGCACGGGTTGAGGTGGTGATGGCAGGGGGAGCGGTTGTCGTCATGGCTCCACCTCATCGACAGGACCGGTCCCGGCACATGAGGCGGTGAGCCCGTCCGAGGCCCGTCCTGAATCGGGACCCGAGTCCCTACCGGGCCGCGGCGGAGTCCGCGAGGATGTGCCGGTGCCCCGTACGACCGCCCTCTTCGCCCTCGTCCCCGGTGCCGCGCTGGCACTGGTGGCGAGCGGCGTCGCGCTGACGGCGTACGCCGGCGCCCCCGACCCGGGCTATCTCGTGCTCGATGTGGCGGTCGGTCTTGCCTGTGCGGCCGTCGGCGGCCTGGTGCTCTCCCGGTTGCCGCGGCAGCCGATCGGCTGGCTCTTCAGCATCGGCGGGCTCGGGCTCGCCTTCCAGGCCTTCTCAGGCGGGTACGCCGTCGCCGCGCACGGCCGGGGCTGGCCTCTCGAGGGCCTTGCCTTCTGGATCACCGACTGGGTCTTCGTCCTCGGACTCGGTTCGGCGCTGCTCCTGCTGCTCCTGCTTCCCGACGGCCGGCTGCCGTCGGCCGCCTGGCGCCCGGTCCTCGTGGTGGAACTGGTCCTCGGTGCGGTGCTGACGGTGGTGCTGATGCTCCGCGACGAGGCCTGGGCCTGGGGTGTGGTCGTGGACAATCCCGTGGGCACCTTGTCGACCGACGAGGTGGTGGGCCCCGCCTTCGGCACGGTCATGGTCGCCGCGGTCATCGCCGGCGCGGCAGCCCTGGTGAGCCGGCTCCGCAGTGACCGGGGAGAGACCGAGCGTCGCCAGATGTATCCGGTGCTCGGCGCCGGCCTGGCGCTGATGGTCGCGGTCATCGCGGATGCGGCGCTGCCCACGGGCTCTCCGGTCGGGCTGTGGCTCGTCGCGCTCGCGCTGACCCTCCTCCCGGTGGCGGTGGCCTTCTCGGTCTTCCGGCACCGGCTCTTCGAGATCGAGATCGTCGTACGCCGCACGCTCGTGTACGTCGTCGCCTCGGGTCTGTTGCTGGCCCTCTATCTGACCGTCGTCTCCGTCGTCGACGTACCGATCTTGGGCGCGGCCGTCGTCGCGCTCGCCTTCGCGCCGCTCCGCGACTGGGTGCAGCGGGCCCTGTCGCGTTGGCTCTTCGGCAATCGCGGCGATCCGGTGACGGCGCTCTCCCTCTTGGGCCGCAGGCTCGAGGACGCTTCCGAGGCGCCCCTTCAAGAAGCCGCGCGCACGGTCGCGACGACGCTGCGACTGCCGGCCGCGGTCGTGCTCGATGCCTCCGGACAGGTCGTCTCCACGCACGGCTCGGCGCCGACCGACGGACTGACGCTGCCGCTCGTCGCCGCCGGTCGCGTCGAGGGGGAGTTGCGGGTGGCGCGCCGGTCGGCCGACGAGGAACTGTCCTCAGCCGACGAGACCGTGCTCGCCGAGCTCGGCCGGCCGCTGGCACTGGCGCTGGCGACGACCCGCCTCGATGCCGAGGTACGCCGGTCGCGCGCGCTGCTGGTCTCCGCCCGTGAGGAGGAGCGGCGTCGATTGCGGCGCGAACTGCACGACGGTCTCGGTCCCGGACTGGCCGCCATCGGCATGGAGCTCGACCTGGCCATCGCCCTGTCCGGCACCTCCGACGAGGTCGGCGTCCGGGCGACCACCCGCGCCCGTGAGCTGGCCGGGACGCTGATCGGCGATGTCCGGCGCATCGTCCACGAGCTGCGTCCGGCGGCGCTCGACGAGCTGGGCCTCGTGGGCGCCCTGGAAGACCTGGCGCTGACGCCGGGGGCGGGACCGCGGGTACGGATCGAGGCGGCGGCACTTCCCGAACTGCCGGCGGCCGTCGAGGTGGCGGCCTACCGGATCGCCCAAGAGGCGTTGACGAATGCGGTGCGACATGCGGAGGCGGAGTCGGTGACGATCACGGTCGGCGTACGGGAGGGGTGGCTGCGCGTCGAGGTGGTGGACGACGGCCGCGGCATACCCGCCGAGGTCGTCGAGGGCGTCGGCTCGGCGAGCATGCGGGAGCGGGTCGCGGAGGTCGGCGGCCGTTTCTGGCGCGGCCCGGCGTCGGGTACCGGCACGATCGTCCGGGCCGAACTTCCACGTGGGGAGGACCGATGACAGGTCTGCGCGTCGTACTCGTCGACGACCATCCGATGGTGCGCGAAGGTCTGCGCGCCGTACTCGAACATCTCGGCGGTGCCGAGGTCGTGGCCGAGGCGGGCGATGGCGACGAGGCGATCCGTGTCGTGACGGCCACCCAGCCCGATGTCGTCGTCATG
>JASLCW010000032.1 GCA_030151765.1 Marmoricola sp. | reverse complement strand
GGGACGACCTCGGTGATCCAGTGCTCCATGCCGAGATTGCGGTCACGGAAGGAGATCTCGCCGTACTCGACGAGATAGGTGGGCCGGCCGGCGTTGACGAAGTGCTCGACGAGCGAACAGCCGCGCCTCAGGTCGAAGCAGATCGCCGGCGCCGCCAGGGGCGTCACCAGGAGCACTGGATCGCCGGTCGTCTTGACGGTGGCCGCCGGGCGGTAGTGGTAGACCTCCCGCAAGGACCCCTCGTCGATCAGGGTGCGCGGCATCGGACGCAGGTCCGCCAGACCGCCGTACAGCATCATGTGCGCGACATTGCTGGCGGCGGAGGCGACCTGATCCGGCTTGGGGAGCAGATCCATGGATGAAGGCTACCGAGCGTGGCCCCGGTTGGTTCGTCTGTTGGGACGCCCGAACCGGCGCTGGACCTTTGTCAGCGGTACGAGTATGCACTGACCATGAAGCTCTCCCGAGTCGTCGGCGGTGCGGCCGCCGTGGTCGGCGCGGTCGCCGCGCGCGACCTGACGCAGAAGAAGCACGCACTGCAGCGCAACTACCCGGTCATCGCGCACGCCCGCTATCTGCTCGAGGAGATCGGGCCGGAACTGCGGCAGTACATCGTGACCGGCAACGACGAAGAGCGCCCGTTCAGCCGGGACCAGCGGCGCTGGGTCTATGCCAGCTCCAAACTGGAGAACAACTACTTCGGCTTCGGCACCGACGCCGACATCGAGCACACACCGGGCTACGCGATCATCAAGCACCGCACCTTCGCGGCCCAGGTGCCGCCGGTGCTCGGCCATCATGCCGCCGACATCGACCTGCCGAGCGCGAAGATCCTGGGCGGTCCTCGCGGACGCCGGCACGCCTTCCGGCCGCGATCGGTGGTCAACATCTCGGCGATGAGCTTCGGCTCGATGTCGGGCAATGCCGTCAAGGCGCTCAACGGCGGCGCCAGGATCGCCGGCTGCATGCACAACACCGGTGAGGGCGGGTTGTCGCCGTACCACCGGCAGGGCGGCGACCTGATCCTCCAGCTCGGTACGTCGTACTTCGGGTGCCGCGACGAGAAGGGCCGATTCGACATCGAGAGGCTGAAGGAGGTCGTCGCCTCCGCCCCGGTGCGGGCGATCGAGATCAAGCTCTCCCAGGGTGCCAAGCCCGGCCTCGGCGGCCTGCTGCCCGCGGCGAAGGTGACCCAGGAGATCGCCGACATCCGCGGCATCCCGCAGGGCGAGGACTGCGCCTCGCCTTCGCGGCACTCGGCCTTCTCCGATGTCGACTCGATGCTGGACTTCGTCGAGCACATCGCCGCGGAGACCGGCCTGCCCGTCGGGATCAAGTCGGCCGTCGGCGAGCTCGGCTTCTGGCACGAGCTGGTCCGGCTGATGCGCGACGGCGAGCGCGGTATCGACTTCGTGACCGTCGACGGGGGCGAGGGCGGTACTGGAGCAGCGCCGCTGATCTTCACCGACTCGGTCGCGCTCCCCTTCCGAATGGGCTTCTCGCGGGTCTACGGGATCTTCGCCGAGGCGGGCCTGACCGACCGGGTCACCTTCATCGCGTCCGGGAAGTGCGGCGTACCCGAGAACGCCGTGGTCGCCTTCGCGCTCGGAGCCGACATGGTCAACGTCGCCCGTGAGGCGATGCTCTCGATCGGCTGCATCCAGTCCCAGAAGTGCCACACGGACCGGTGCCCCACGGGCGTCGCCACCCAGGACCCCTGGCTGAGCCACGGCCTCGACCCGGCCTCGAAGGCGGTGCGCTGCGGCAACTACGTGCTGGCGCTGCGCCGCGAACTGCTCAAGGTCTCCGAGGCCGTCGGTGTCGCGCACCCCGGCCTGATCACACCGGACGACATCGACATCATGTGCGGCGACTACGAGGCCCGGAGCCTCGCTGCGACGTACGGCTACAAGGAGCCCTGGGGTCGCCTCGGCCCGGAGCTGGAGAGCGAGATCATCGGCGTGATGCATCCCGTTCCCGGCGACGCCGAGACCCCGCCGCACGCCTGAGGAGAAACATGTCCACGACGAACCAGCCCGCACGCGTAGCACTGATCACCGGTGGCTCCTCCGGCATCGGTGCGGCCGCCGCCCGGCAACTGCTCGACGCCGGCTTCACCGTGTACGCCGTCGCGCGTCGCGTCGACCAGATGGAGGAGTTGCGCGCCGCCGGGGTACACGCGTTCGCGATGGACGTCACCGACGACGCCTCGATGACCGAGGGTGTCCAGCGGATCATCGAGGAGCAGGGTCGCATCGACGTACTCGTGAACAATGCCGGCTACGGCTCGTACGGCGCCGTCGAGGATGTCCCGATCGACGAGGCCCGGCGGCAGTTCGAGGTCAATGTCTTCGGACTGGCCCGGCTGGCCCAGCTGGTGACCCCGCGGATGCGCGACCAGCGCTCCGGCCGGATCATCAACATCTCCTCGATCGGCGGCAAGTTCTACGAGCCCTTCGGCGCGTGGTACCACGCCACCAAGTTCGCGGTGGAGGGCTTCAGCGACAGCCTCCGGATGGAGCTCAAGCCCTTCGGCATCGAGGTCGTCCTGATCGAACCGGGCCCGATCGCCACCGAGTGGAACCAGATCGCCCGCGACTCTCTGCTCGAGCGCTCCGGCGACACGGCGTACGCGCCCTACGCGAAGCGCGCACATCGCGTCCTCACCGAATTCGACCGGCCCTCGCGCGCCTCGAAGCCCGCGACCGTCGCCCGCAAGATCGTCCGCGCGGCGACGACCCGCAATCCGGCGGCACGCTATCCGGTGGGCAAGGGCGCGCGAGCCATCACGGTCTCGCGCGACCTCACCCCCGACCGGATCTACGACCAGGTCGTCTCCCGGATCTTCGGCACCCGCTAGCCTCCGGCGCCCATCTGCACGAGCTTGACGACGACGAGTACCACGGCGACGACCAGGTAGCCGCGCAGCACGATCAAGGCCGTACGACGACCGGCGGTGAGGCCCGACCCGGTCGCCGGCCGCAGGCGTGCGTGGATCAGCAGTCCTACCCCGCCGAGTACGCCGGCCAGGCCGCCACCGATGAGGATCCCGATGATCGCGCCACCGCCGAGGTCGGGGAAGAGCACGCTCGCGGTGAGGATGACGGACAGCAACACCAACACCCAGACCACGGCCCCGGTGAAGACATTCAACAGCCGGCCGTTGACCCAGGGGCCGAGCAACTCGCGGTCATTGCACAGCAGGAGCAGGAAGACGGAGGCCGAGGGCAGCAGCACCCCGGCGAGTGTCTGCACGCCGTTGGTCAGCAGGCCGAGCGGCACACCCGGGATCAACACCAGGGCGGTCGACACTCCGATCAGCCCGGCGTAGCAGAGGTAGAAGCCCTTGGCCTGGCGGACCGGACGGTGCAGCGAGTGCTTCATCGACAACACGTCGGCGGTCGCGTACGCCGTCGCGAGGCCGACCGCCGCGGCTCCGATGATCGATGCGTCCAGCAGGCCGATCGCGAAGAGCACCGAGGCCGGGTGCGAGACATAGGTGTCGAGTCCGGCGGCGACGCCGGCGGCGTCCGTGAAGTGCCCCGCCTCCGGGCGGCCCGCGAAGGTGGCGGCCGTGAGCATCATCAGCACACTCGCGCCCAGGACGACGAGCACGATGCCGATGATCAGGTCTGCCTTCTCGTAGCGCATGAACCGCGGGGTGATCCGCTTGTCGATCACATAGGACTGCTGGAAGAAGAGCTGCCACGGTGCGACCGTCGTACCGACGATGGCGATGACGAGAAGCATCACGTCGGCCAGGTGACCGGACCCTCCGGGCAGCTGCGGTACGACGAAGTCGCGTGCGGCCTGAGCGACCGGAGGGTGCACCATCAGGACGATCGGGACGATCACCAGCGAGAAGGCCACCAGCGTGAGGCAGAGCCGCTCGAAGCGGCGGAAGCTCCCTGTGGCAGCCGCGCCGACCGTGACCGCCGCGGCGACGAGGACCGTCGGCAGCTTGGGCAGGCCGAGTGCCCCGCACGCGAGGCTGACACCGATGAACTCCGTCACCAAGGTCAGCGCATTGAGCGCGAACAGGTCGATGACACTGAAGGCACCCCAGAACCGGCCGAAGCGCTCGAGGATCAGCCGGGCGTGCCCGACTCCGGTCACCACCCCTAGGCGCAGCACCATCTCCTGGTTGACGTACAGCACCGGCACCAGGAGCAGCAGTGTCCAGAGCAGCGCCGTGCCGTAGTTCTGGCCGGCCTCCGTGTAGGTGCCGAAGGCGCCGGCATCGTTGTCGCCGACCATGACGATGAGGCCTGGCCCGAGGATCGCCAGCATCGTGCGCAGGCGACGGCCTCTGCGGCCGGCCGTCTGGTCGTCGACGGCGACGGTGCCGAGAGCACCCTTGATGTCACCGACGTGCATCTCGTCGAGTACGGCGTCGGACCGCCGGTTGTCGTGGCTGGTGTTGATGGTCATGGGAATGCTCCTTCGGCGAGCGCCGCCGTACGGCGAAAATGAATGCGGATTGCCACTCACGAAGGCATGACGAATTATCGAATTCGGGCATGCAAAAGCGCCGAGGCAGGCGAATTCCAGAGCGAATTCACCAGATATCCCTCATGAGGGCACGGCGCGCACCGTCGTACGACGTGGGCGACTCAGCCGAGCAAGAGCTCGGCGAACGTGGGGCAGGGCCGATGCGGACCCGGTTTACTGCCTGACATCGACCTCACCTCATTTCATCGCCGGGACCGCGGAAATCAAATTCGACGCGGTCTCACCAAAGGACAAGAAAAGAGTAGACCCGTTTTCGGCATATGCCAAACCCATGGAAAGGAATCACGACCGATTCGCCGGCTGCACCTGCTTCTTGTGCGCGACACGGGTCGACTCGAGGTCCACGAGGAAGGCGTCCGCCCAGTTCGCGACGTCGTTCTCCGCGACCGTCTTGCGCAGGCCGCGCATCCGCCGGGCGAGCTCCTTCGGCTCGGCGCGGGCGGCGGCGAGCATCTGCGCCTTCATCCCGTTGATGTCGTAGGGATTGACCAGATAGGCCTGGCGCAGCTCCTCGGCGGCACCGGCGAACTCGGAGAGCAGCAATGCGCCGGTCTCGTCGTACCGGCAGGCGACGTACTCCTTGGCGACGAGGTTCATGCCGTCGCGCAGCGGGGTGACCACCATGACGTCGGCGGCACGGAAGAGCGCCGCCATCTCCTCGCGCGGGTACGACGCATGCATGTAGGAGATCGCCGGACGGCCGATCCGGCCGAGATCGCCATTGAGCCGCCCGACCAGTCGATCGATGTCGTCGCGGAGAATGCGGTACTGGTCGACCTGCTCCCGTGAGGGCGTCGCGACCTGCACGAAGACGCTGTCCTCGACGCTCAGCTCGCCACTTGCCAGGAGCTCGCCGTAGGCACGGAGCCGAGCGTGGATGCCCTTCGTGTAGTCGAGCCGGTCGACACCGAGGAAGATCGTGCGCGGGTCGCCGAGATCGTCGCGGATCTGCGCGGCGCGCTCCGTGACCTCGTCGCTCTCGGCCAACTCCTGGTAGCCGACGGCGTCGATCGAGATCGGATAGGCCTTCGCAGTCACGACCCGGCCGTCGTCGAGGTAGACGGTGTCACGGTGAGTCTTGTGGCCGACCCGTTGGCGGACGAGCCGGATGAAGTTCTGCGCCGCTCCGGGCAGCTGAAAGCCCACGATGTCCGCGCCCAGCAGCCCCTCGAGGATCTGCCGCCGCCACGGGAGCTGGGAGAAGAGCTCGGCCGGCGGGAAGGGGATGTGCAGGAAGAAGCCGATCCGCAGGTCCGGTCGCATCCCGCGCAGGATCGCCGGCACCAACTGCAGTTGATAGTCGTGCACCCAAACGGTCGCGCCCTCGGCGGCGTGCTCGGCGCAGGCGGCGGCGAAGCGCTGGTTGACGTCGACGTAGGCGTCCCACCATTCGCGGTGGAACTCCGGCTTTGCCACGACGTCGTGATACAGCGGCCACAGGGTGGCATTCGAGAAGCCCTCGTAGAACTCGGTGTACTCGCGATCGCTGATCGCCACCGGGATCAGGGACATGTCGTCCTCGACGAAGGGCTCGAGCACGTCGCTGCTGTCGCCGGGCCAGCCGATCCAGGCGCCCTGGTGCGTCCGCATCACTGGCTCCAGAGCAGCCACGAGACCTCCGGGTGAGCGCCGCCACTGCGATTCGCCCTCGGGGCCCACGACCCGGTCCACGGGGAGGCGATTGGCCACCACGAGGAAGTCCGACAGCGTCTTGCGGCGCCCGCTCCTGCTCACGGCGTCAGCTTAGAGGCCTGCCGAATTCACTACATACCTAGTGAATTCGGCGTCGAACATGCGGAATAACCGATGATCGACGGCCAATCTGCACGATCTAGAGCCAGGTGACGCCCCACCAGCCCCAACAATCACACCGGCACCACCTCGCCGAGGCGAATGACATCGTTGTTGTTCGTCGCCTAGGATGGTCGGCAGAGCGCACCAGATGCAGGGAGTCGAGCTCATGGCAGCAACGCACGCACACGAGGACACCACGGCCGTCGAGGCCGCGGTGGAGCTGTCCGAGCGGGACTGCGAGATCCTCGACTTCGAGCGCCAGTGGTGGAAGTACGCCGGCGCCAAGGAGCAGGCCGTCCGCGACAAGTTCGACATGTCCGCGACGCGCTACTACCAGGTGCTCAACGCCCTCATCGACCGTCCCGAGGCCCTCGCCCACGACCCGCTGCTGGTCCGTCGCCTGCGCCGGCTGCGTGCCGCCCGCCAGCGGCAGCGTTCGGCACGCCGTCTCGGCTTCGAGGTCTGATCGTGCCCCGTCGGGAGACCGGCGCGGTGCTGCCGACCGGCGTACTCCTCGGCTCCATCGCGGCCGTGGCGATCGCCCTGGTCGGCTTCGTGCTGACCCTGCACCCCAACTCCGGCCCCGATCGCGCGGCCCCCGTCGCGTCCTCGCCAGCGCCTTCACCGACCGCGTCGCCGACGGTCACCGCCAACCCGGCCAAGCGCCCGGCGGTCAACCGGCACCAGGTCAATGTCGTCGTCTTCAACAACTCCAACATCAAGGGCATGGCGGGACGCACCGCGACCCAGGCCCGCAATCTCGGCTGGAAGGTCGTCGGCCAGGACAACTGGTACGGCACCATCACCGCGTCGACGGTCTACTACCCACCGGCGCTGCAACGCGCCGCGAAGCTGCTCGCGCGCGACCTCCGGATCCACCGCGTGATGCCCGCGGTGACGCCGATGCAGCCGGGCAAACTCACGGTCATTCTGACCGCCGACTATTCGGGCTGAGCCGACGCGAGGACGCGTACCGCGTCGACTCGTGATTGTGTAGGGGCATGGATGTCGACGGCCGCCTGGGCGCTCTCGCCGACTCCGCGGCGCAGCTGCTCGTCGCTCTCGACTTCGACGGCACCCTGGCGCCGATCGTCGACGATCCCGAGCACGCCCGCGCACTGCCCGACGCGGCCTGCGTGATCACCCGGCTGGCCCGGCACTGCCTAGGCGTCGCGATCGTCACCGGCCGCCCCGTCGAGCAGGTGCTGGAACTGGGCGACCTCGAGAAGGTCGCCGACTCCATCGACGGGGGCCGCTTCCTGATCCTCGGCCAGTACGGCAACGAGCGCTGGAGCTCCACCGACCGGACCACCGACAGCCCCGAGCCGCCCGAGGGCCTCACCGCCTTCCGCGAGGCCCTGCCCGCGCTGCTCGACGAGGTCGGTGTCCATCCGTGGATCGAGGACAAGGGACTCGCGGTCGCCCTGCACACCCGCCGGCTCCCCGATCCGGCGCACAGCTACGGCGAACTGCTGCCGGTGATCGCGGGCGCCGCGGCCGCCCACGGCCTGATCGCCGAGCCTGGTCGCCAGGTGATCGAGGTCAGGGGCGCCGGCACCGACAAGGGCACCGCACTGGGCGACCTGGTCGGCGAGATGTCCGCCGAAGCGGTTCTCTTCGCCGGCGACGATCTCGGCGACATCGCTGCCTTCCGCCGGGTCGACACGCTCCGGACCGACGGGCTGGCCACGCTCAAGGTCTGCTCCGGCTCCGGCGAGGAGTCCGCTCTCGCGGAGATGGCGGACGTGGTCGTCGACGGACCCGCCGGCGTACTCACGCTGCTCGACCGACTCGCCGATCGCATCGAGGCAGCCCCCGCCCCCTGACGCGCTCTGTCATCTCATTGAACGAGACATGTGTCCACATAGCGAACGCGACGTGCGCCGATGCGCCCACCTCTCCTAGGCTGACAAGTGCTCATCGAGAGGGGCAGAGGGATACGGCCCGCTGAAGCCCCGGCAACCGCCACGAGTTCGCTCGTGGGTTTGGTGCCAATTCCGTCTCGTGCCGA
>JASLCW010000025.1 GCA_030151765.1 Marmoricola sp. | reverse complement strand
CGATGCCTTGCGGGCGCGTTCGGTCTCGCTGATCCTCCAGGGTGCCGACCGCAACCTGCTCCCCTACCTCGACCTGACCCAGAACGTCGCCTTCGCCCAGGAGGCAGCGCAGGACGCGGCGCTGCCCACTCCCGCAGAGGTGCTCGCCGAATTCGGCCTCGACGACGTCAGTGCGGCGCGCCCGACCGAGCTGCCACCCGGGCGCCGGCAACTGGCCGCGATCGCCGTGGCGACCTCCACCCGCCCCGGCCTCATCCTCGCCGACGAACCGACCAGCCAGCTCGATCACGAGGCGGTGGAGAAGGTCCTCGAAGCCTTCTCCCGCCTCAATACGCAGCTCGGCACCACCATCGTCCTGGTCACCCATGACCCCGACATCGCCGAGCGGCTGCCGCGCACCGTGACGATCCGCGACGGCCGCATCGGCGGCGAGGGCCGCAGCGGCGAGGAGTACGCCGTCGTCACTGCCGACGGCTTCGTGCCGCTGCCCGCCCACGCACTCGCCGAACTGCCGCCCGGCACGCTGCTCCGGCTGCATCCGACCCAGGACGGCTACCTGCTCGCGCCCGCGGACGAGGAGGACGCCGATGGCTGACCTGATCACCACGGGCCTGGCGGTCAGCTACGGCCCGATCGACGCACTCAAGCCGGTCGACCTCCGGCTGGACGCCGGCACCTTCGTCGCCCTCGTCGGGCCGTCGGGAGCGGGCAAGACCAGCCTCCTCTGGGCGCTCGCCGGAGCCCGTGCACCCAGCGCGGGCAGCGTCGAGTGGCAGGGCGAGGTGATCGCGGCCGCGGACTCCCTCCGTCCCGACATCGCGCTGATGCCACACGGCCATGCACTCGCCACCGCGCTCACCGCCGCCGAGAACATCCGCATCCCGCTGCTCTCCGCCGGGACCGGATCCGGCGAGGCGGACCGGCGTACCGCCGAGGCGCTCCGTGTCGTGGGTCTCGAGGACTCCGGCAATCACCTCATCGAGGAGTTGTCCGGCGGCCAACAGCAGCGGGTGGCGCTGGCGCGGGTGCTCGCCCGCCGGGCCGACCTCGCGCTGGTCGACGAGCCCACCAGCGATCTGGACGCCAGCAATCGCATGCGCGTCGTGTCCGCCCTCCGCGCCGAAGCGGCACGCGGTGCCCTCGTGGTGATGAGCACGCACGACCCCGAGGCCGCCGCGGAGGCGGACCTGGTCCTCGAGATCCACGAGGGCGTGGTCAGCGGGCCGGACCGCTCGACAGCATGACGGGGACGGTCGCCGGCTGGCCGTGGGCTGCGTCATACCGGCCCGGTTGGCCCGCTGTTAGCCTCCGGCCATGCGCACAGCCAAGGACTTCTTCGCCCCTCTCGCCGTCGGCGCCCCCGCTCCGCTGCGCGAGATTCCCGCTCGACCGAGCCGGGCCATCCACTTCTTCGACCCGGGCAACCCGAAGATGGCGGCCAAGGTCCCGGACATGGTCGGCACCGTCGACGTACTGCTCGGCAACCTGGAGGACGCCGTCAAGGCGGAGAACAAGGAGATCGCGCGCGCCGGTCTCGTCGAGATCGGGAGGACAGTCGACTTCGGTCCCACCCAGTTCTGGACCCGGATCAACTCGCTCGACAGCCCCTGGGTGCTCGACGACCTGACCACCCTGATCCCGGCGATCGGCGACAAGCTCGACGTCATCATGGTGCCGAAGGTTCAGGGCGCCGAGGACATCCACTACATCGACCGGATCCTCGCCCAGCTCGAGGCGAAGGCGGGCATCACCAAGCCGCTGCAGGTGCACGCGATCCTCGAGACCGCGCGCGGCGTCGCCAACATCGAGGAGATCTGCGGCGCCTCACCGCGCATGCAGGGTCTATCGCTCGGCCCGGCCGACCTGGCCGCGGACCGGCGGATGAAGACCACCCGTGTCGGCGGCCCGCACCCCGGCTACCTGGTCCGTCAGGACGCACCGCGGACCGACGACGGCGGCTTCGTCAGGACGCACCGCGGACCGACGACGGCGGCTTCGCGTACGACGCCGACCGCGCGACGTACCAGCAGGACCTCTACCACTACACGATCGCCCGCATGGTCGACGCGTGCGTGATGCACGGCATCTATCCCTATTGGGGCCCCTTCGGCGACATCTTGGACACCGTCGCCTGCGAGGACCAGTTCCGCAATGCCTTCCTGCTCGGCTGCGTCGGCGCCTGGTCGCTCCACCCCGCGCAGATCAAGATCGCCAACAAGGTCTTCGCCCCCAGCGTCGAGGACGTCGCGCACGCCCGCCGGGTGATCGCCGCCATGGGCGACGGAACCGGCGCGGTGATGATCGACGGCAAGATGGAGGACGACGCCTCGGTGAAGCAGTGCCAGGTGATGGTGCAGCTCGCCGACCAGCTCGCCGCCGTCGACCCCGACCTGAAGGCGATGTACGACGCCATCGAGACCCCGGAGGTCTGAGCCATGAGTGAATTCCGCCCCCGCCGTTCGGTCCTCTACATGCCCAGCTCGAACGAGCGCGCGCTGGAGAAGGCCAAGACGATCCCGTGCGACGGTCTCATCCTCGACCTCGAGGACGCCGTCGCTCCCGAGGCCAAGCCGGCCGCGCGTGAGGCTGCCGCGGCCGCCGTCCGCTCCGGTGAGTACGGCGCCCGCGAGCTGACCATCCGGGTCAACGGCATCGGCACCGAGTGGCACGTCGACGACATCAAGGCCGCGGCCGCGGCCGGCCCCGACGGCATCGTCGTACCCAAGGTCAACAGCGCCGACGAGGTGCGCTCGCTGGTCGGCCTGATCGAGGCCGCGGGTGCGCCGGAGAAGACTCGGCTGTGGGCGATGGTGGAGACCCCCGAGGCGATATTCAATGTCCGGGAGATCGCCGCCGCCTCCCCGCGTCTCGCCGTCCTCGTCATGGGCACCAACGACCTCGTCAAGGAGCTGTACGCCGAGCACGTGCCCGGTCGTGCTCCCCTGCTGACCTCGCTCTCGCTCTCCCTCCTCGCGGCTCGTGCCGCCGGCGTCGCCATCCTCGACGGCGTCTACAACGACGTGAAGAATGCCGAGGGCTTCGCTGCCGAGGTCGAGCAGGGCCGCCAGCTCGGATTCGACGGCAAGACCCTGATCCACCCCGGTCAGGTCGAGCCCGCCAATGCCGGCTTCGCGCCCTCCGAGCAGGCTGTCGCCGACGCTCGCGGGCTGATCGAGACCTTCGAGTCCTCGACCGGCGGCGTGGTCACCTACAACGGCAAGATGGTGGAGAACCTCCACGTCGAGTCGGCC
>JASLCW010000424.1 GCA_030151765.1 Marmoricola sp. | reverse complement strand
AGATCCTCGGCGGCGTACCCGGCAAGGGCTTCTACCAGATGATGGACGGCGTCGAGGTCGGCCGCGTCAACGTCGCCTCGCGTGCCGTCGGCGTCGCCAACCGCGCCTTCGAGCTGGGCGCCGAGTACGCCCAGCAGCGGGAGACCTTCGGCAAGCCGATCGCCCAGCACCAGGCGATCCTCTTCCGCCTCGCCGAGATGGCCACTAAGGTCGAGGCCGCTCACCAGATGATGGTCCGCGCTGCCCGCAAGAAGGACTCGGGCCAGCGCAACGACCTCGAGGCCGGCATGGCCAAGTACCTCGCCGCGGAGTACTGCAACGAGGTCGTCGAGAGCTCCTTCCGGATCCACGGTGGCTACGGCTTCTCGAAGGAGTACGAGATCGAGCGCCTCTACCGCGAGGCCCCGATGCTGCTGATCGGCGAGGGCACCTCCGAGATCCAGCGGATGATCATCGGCCGCCGGATCCTCGAGGACTACAAGCTCTGACCTCACGCGCCACTGGTTTGCCGGGCGGGTCACACGCGAATCATCGTGTGTGACCCGCCCCTTTGGCGTGTGGTGTGAATCGTCAGAAGAGAGCGCACTGGTAGTACAGCGACACCGTCGTGACGACCTTGGTCCGGCCCTTCTTCCTGACCGTGGCCTGAGCGCCGACGCGGAGTGACTGGCCGTCGTACGCGCCGAGGCCGAGGGTGAGCTTGGCGCCCTTGTGGGGGTGCTTGACGGTGCGCAGCCGCTTGCCGTTGACGATGAAGTCGACCTTCTGGATCGACTTCGCGAGGGACTTCTTCCCGGTAACGGTGGCGGTCAGGTTGTGCGCCGCGCAATCGCGGGACGAGGGCAGTGTCAGGTACGGCGACTTGCCCATGCTCGACGTACGACTGCCGGCGGGAGCGAAGTCGACCGTCGCCTGGCCCCAGCCGGTGGGTGAGGAGTGCTTCGTGCCGCTGACGGTGACGATGCCGTAGATGAGGACCTCGTAGTTGCCCGGCCGGAGGAAGAAGCTCGAGCGCTGGCTCGCAGGTGTGTTGCCGACGGCGAGCTGAGTGAGCTGATTGCCGCCCTCCTGCCCAATGATCACCTCGGTCAAGCCGACCCCGTGCGTTTCGGCGTATGCCGAGACGTGGGTGTTGGCGGTGACGGTGAACTGAGCCGTCACCGCGGTCACCCGCTGGAAGCCGGGCGAGCAGAAGGAGGTCGATCCCGAGGGGGCGACCGTTCCCGTGCCCTTGTAGTCGAACCGGACACCCGTCGGTGCTGCCGTGGTGCCGAGCAGACGCGCCCTTCCGGTCAGTGATGCGGAGACGGTGTTGGTGTCGCTCGGAAGGTCGTTGTTCGTCGCGGTGACCGAGCCGGAGGCGACCATCGTCGAGGTGGCGGCACCCGGGGTCAGCGAGATGTCCGCCGGGCTGTTGTTGACCGCCGTGCCGAGGGAACAACCCGTCGAGTTCGACGGGCTCTGGGTGGGGGCGACGAACTTGGCCTGGGGCCAGCTGTTCGCCTGCGACGGTGTCGCGACGCCGATGCTCGTGCCGGCGAGTGTCAGCGCGGCGAGGGCGGTCAGGATCCGATGGTGGTGCCGGGGCATGGACGTTCCTTCGTGGTGGTGGGATGGAAGAGGAAGGGTCAGGAGCACTGCAGGTACGCCGCGGTCGACGTGGTGGTCTTTCCGTTGCGGAGCTTGATCTTGGCGGTGACGGTGGCGCTGGCGTCGTCGGGTGACGCCGGGAGATTGGCGGTCTGGCCCTTGTGGGGATGCATGAGGGTCTTGACGGTCTTGCCGTTGACCTGGAAGGCGATGTTCTTGATCTTCTTGAAGGTCTTCTTGTTGCCGGTGACCTTGGCGCTGATGCTGTGGCTGGCGCAGGTCCGGGCGCCGGCGAGGGCGACGTACGGGGAGGTGCTGGCGGAGGTCCGCGTACCCACGGGGGTGAGGGTCATGTCCATCGCGCCCGATCCCTGGGTCACCGGAACCGCGGCCGTGGCCGAGACCTGCACATAGCCGCCGAGAATCACGGTGTACGTGCCTGGATCGACCACCCATTGCTGGTGCTGCCGGTAGGTGTGGGCGGTGTTGGCCGTGTTCTCCTGGTTGAGCGTCCCTGGCAGACCCTTCTCGTTCGCCAGGTCCGCGCCCTCTTCGAAGATGATCCGGCTGCCGCCGAGTCCCCGCTGCACGTCGTCGATCGTCACGACGGTCCGGTGGTCGAGTGCGATGCCGGCGGCGATGCCCGCGATGGGGAAGGCTCGCGCGGTACAGACGGAGGTCGCCTTCAAGGAGCTGGCGCTGGCCTGGCCCGAGTAGTCGAGGTGCACCTTCGCTGCCTGGCCGCTGGCCGTGATCCGTCCACGGGCGGTGACGAAGGAAGTGGCCGTGACCGCATCACCGCTGTCGTTGTTCGATGTCGCGGTGACGGCCGCGGATGCGTTGTAGGTGCGGACCGGGCCGTTGACCGTCAGATGGGTCCCTTCGGGAGCTATCTGCGAGGGATTCGACTGGTGGCAATTGCTGGTCGAGACGGAGATGTCGGCATTGCCGGTGATGCCGGTCATGGTGTTGCTGAACACCGGAGCGGCCGAAGCGGACTGGGAGGTGGTGATCACCAAGCCACCCGCAATGAGGCCGGTGAGCATGATGAGCGTGGGGGACGTTGTCTTCAACGTGATTCCTTCGTGGTGGTGGGATGGAAGGGTCAGGAGCACTGCAGGTACGA
>JASLCW010000421.1 GCA_030151765.1 Marmoricola sp. | reverse complement strand
GTCCGAGCTGCCGTTGAAGTTGCTGTCACCGGCGTACTGGACGGCCAGGATGTGGTCGCCCTTCAGCAGCGAGGTGACCGCCGGCAGGACCGCCGAGCCGCCGGTCAGCTGGACCGCGGAACCCACGTTGGCGCCGTCGACCTGCAGCTGGACCGAGCCGGTCGGGGTGCCCGCGCCGGAGGCCGGGGACACCTGCACCGTCAGCGGAACGGCCTCACCGGCCACCGTGGTGCCGGCCGAGGTGCTCAGCGTCGCGGTCGTGTTCGCCTTGGTCACATTGACGTTCGCCGGGGACGAGCTGCTGGACCGGTAGACGTCGTCGCCCGAGTACTTCGCGACGATCTGGTGTCCGCCGACGGGCAGGCTGTTGACCGTGGTCGCGGCGTCGCCGTTGGCGTCGACAGGCACCGTGATGATGGTGTTGCCACCTTCGACGAAGCTGACCGAGCCCGTCGGCGCACCGCTGTCGACGGCGTCGACGTGGGCACTGAGCGAGATGTCCTGGCCGTAGCCCGTGTTGGTGGGCGTCACGTTCTGGGTCGTGTTCGTGTTGATCAGGACCGGGTGCACGTGCACCGTGACGTCGGGCGAGGTGCTGGTCGCGTAGGTGGTGTCACCCAGGTAGACCGCCTTGATCGTCAGGTTCCCGAGGGCCGTCGTGGTGTACGGCGCACTCGTCGCACTGCCGTTGACCATGTTGACAGCGGCACCGAAGGTGCTGCCGTTGACGTAGAACTGCACCTGACCGGTGGGGCCGGAGCCGAGCGGCGAGGCGACCGATGCCGTGAAGGTCACCGGGTTGCCCAGCTCGACGGAGGTGTCTGAGGCCGAGAGCGACGTGCTCGTCGGGTCCTGGGCGACCGTGAAGCCTGCCGTGGTGCTGGCCGGGAGCAGGTCTGAGGCACCTGCGTACGAGACCGTCAGGGTCGCCGACCGCGGGTTGCCGGTCACCGGCAGCGTCGTCGAGGCGATGCCGGAGGCATTCGCCTGAGCGGTGACGGTGCTGCCGCCGCTGAGCGCGAAGCTCACGGTTCGCCCGGCGACACTGGCGCCGGTGAGGTCGGTCAGCTTCGCGCTGACCGTTGCCGAGCCGTTGGTCGGCGCGGTCGTGGCACCCGTGTAGTTGATCGCGCTGCAGTTCTGCGGGGTGACCACGAGAGTGGCGACGTTGGTGGCCGCACCCGAGGTGACGCGGACGCCCCAGTTGGCGCGGCTGCCGTTCTTGCCCATGCCGTCGTTGTTGGCGGGGACCGTCAGCCCGATCGAGTACTTGCCGCTGCCGTCCGTGGTGCCGCTCGCGGTCACCGTGCCGGTACCGGCCTTGTCGAGCACCACATTGACCGGCTGACCGGCCGCGCCGGAGCTCAGCTGACCGGCGACGGTCGTGACGTCACCCGCGCAGGTCAGCGAGGGGGTGATGGTCTCGGACACCGACTGGGAGACCGCCGGGGTGTTCGCGCTGCTCAGGGTCCGGGTCTGGATCAGGGTCGCGCCGTCCATCGGGAGAGTGAGGATCTCCTTGGCGTCGTTCCGGTAGGACGGCGACCACCACACCTGGTCGCGGGCACCGGCGGGGTCGGCCGCGTCGATGTAGTCCGTGGGCACGCTGCCACCGGCCGCGGTGATCGTGGCACTGGTGACATTGGTGGGCGCGTTGACGTTGAAGGTGCCGTTCATCGGCGAGCTTCCCGAGCCGCCGATGGAGCCGGCGTCGTACGTGAAGGAGCCGGCGTAGTCGACGCTGATGTTGGTGTTCCAGTTGTCACCGGGCTTCAGCGGGAAGTCGTGCTGGCGCCACGCGGGGCTGGGGGTGAGGGTCAGGTCGATCGAGGCGGTCACGCCGACGAGACCGCCGGCCGCACTGCCCTTGATGTTCTGGATCTGGTGCTCCTGCACCAGCGCGAGGTCGGAGCGACGGACGTACCGGACGCCGCTCACGTTGCCGCTGCTGATGTTCACGGTCTGGCCACTGGCGACGGCCGTGCCGTTGGTGACATTGCCGCTGAGGTTGACCTGGTAGACGTCCTGGCCCTGGAAGGTCGTCGGGCCGACGTTGGTGTAGGTGACGTTCTCGTTGATGTTGGCGGTGGTGCCGGCGCCGTCGTTGTAGTTGACGTTGCCGCCGTAGGTCCAACTCCACCCGGTTCCCCAGGTGACGACGTCGTCGCCGGTGGCCTGCACGGCGGTCGCCGGGGAGACCCCGGCACCGGCCAAGAGGCCGACAACCATGGCACCGGCAGCGACGATGCCCACCCTTCCCCGGGTGGGTCGCGCCTGTCGGCGAAGGTCACGAATACGCATGAATACCCCTTAACTGGAAAGCGCAGAGCACGGACTACACCCCCGTGCGGAACGTGTTCTAGCAGTCAAGAGGCTTGGGTCACAACGCCCGCACTAACCATTTCTTAAGGAAATTCGCGGTTTGACGAAATAGGAAATGGAAAGCACGCGCGGGCGCGCGAACGAATGAAAAGCAAAAAGGTCACGCAAGTGATTTGCGGACCTTTTCATGGCGCCCCGTCTCGTTATCGGGACTCTCCCCACTGTACCCCTGTTGGCGCAAACGCAAACCTCGGCGTATTCTCCTGATGGTACGGAACCGTTTCGTTCCATCCAGCCCCCGAGAGAGGAGCCGGCCTTGGCCGTCGAACGTCCCCGCGTCGAAGGTGACCGCGAGGAGGAGATCCTCGATGCGACCTTCGAGTTGCTGACCACCGTCGGCTACGACCGCCTGACGATGGATGCCGTCGCCCGTGAGGCCCGCGCCTCCAAGGCCACCCTCTATCGCCGGTGGGAGTCGAAGGCACTCCTGGTCATCGACGCACTGATCCGATCCAAGGGGATGCCCGACATCCGCACCGAGGACACCGGTTCACTGCGCGGCGACCTGATGGCCACCTTCTGCGGGAACCACGGCCTGGCCAGCGGAAAGGCCACCCGAGTACTGGGTGCCGTCATCACCGCGGTCAGCACCGACCCCGAGTTCGCGGCGCTCTTCCGCGAGCACTTCATCGCACCCAAGACGCAGGTCGCCCAGGCGATCTATCAACGTGCCATCGAGCGCGGCGAGATCTCCCCCGACATCGACCTCGAGATCATCACGCCCGCCCTGGCGGGCGTGTGCCTGCACCGGATGTACGTGATGGGCCAGCAGCCCGACGACGCCGTCATCGAACGGGTCATCGACAACCTCATCCTGCCGGCGGCCACCGCCGCGCCGGCAGCCACGACGAGCAAGAACTCCACGACAAGGAAGACCTCATGAACGCCAAGACCGAAGGGCACAAGCAGCATCTCGGCTGGGCCCTCGTGCTCATCTGCGTCGCGCAATTGATGGTGGTGCTCGACAGCACCATCGCAAATGTCGCATTGCGATTTATTCAGAAGGATCTCGGCATCACCCAGGCCAATCTCCAATGGGTGGTCACCGGATATGCACTCGCCTTCGGCGGCCTGCTTCTCCTGGGCGGTCGCCTCGGCGACCTTTATGGCCGCCGCCGCGTCTTCATGATCGGCGTGGCCCTCTTCGCCATCGCGTCCGGTCTCGGCGGATTCGCCCAGAACGAGGCGATGCTGCTCAGTTCGCGCGCCCTGCAGGGCCTCGGAGCCGCGCTCGCCTCCCCCACCGCCCTGGCCCTGATCACGACGACCTTCCCGGCCGGCCCCTCGCGCAACCGGGCCTTCTCCGTCTACGCGGCGATGTCCGGCATCGGCGGCGCCATCGGCCTTCTCCTCGGCGGATGGCTCACCGGCCTCACGCCGCACCTCTTCGGTACGGCGATCGACGGCTGGCGACTGACCTTCCTGATCAATGTCCCGATCGGCCTCCTCGCGGCGTACTTCGCGCCCAAGGTCCTCAACGAGTCCGAGACGCACGCCGGCCAGCTCGATCTCCCCGGCGCCCTGACCGGAACGCTCGGCCTCGTCTCCCTCGTCTACGGCGTCAGTCACGCGGGCACGACGGTCAACGGACACACGCAGTGGACCGCACCGGAGACAATCCTCACGATCGCCCTCGGCGTCGTACTGCTGGTCACCTTCATCGTGGTGGAGCGCCGCGTGGAGCACCCGCTGCTGCCGCTGCGCATCCTGGCCAATCGCACCCGGGCCACCGCCTTCATCGCCATGATGATCGTGCCCGCGGCGATGTTCGCGATGTTCTTCTTCCTCTCGCTCTTCGTCCAGAACGTCATGGGCTACACGCCCTTGCAGGCAGGCGTCTCCTTCCTGCCCTTCCCGTTCGCGATGGTGATCGGCGCGATGATCTCGTCGAAGCTCGCCTCGAAGGTGGACCCGCGCTTCATCGCCGGCACCGGTACGGCGCTGGCCGGCGTGGCCCTCTTCTTCTTCCACCGGATCAGCGTGGAGCAGTCACCCCAGGCGCTCTTCGGCCTGATCGGCAAGCAGATCCAGAACCCGGGCACCACCGTCCAGCTCGGCGACACGGTGAACTACTGGAGCTCGATCTTCCCCTTCATCGCCCTGATGGCACTGGGCATGGCGCTGACCTTCATCCCGATGACGCTGTCGGCGGTGCACGGCGTCGACGCCCGCGACTCCGGCATCGGCTCCGGCGTCCTCAACACCATGCAGCAGGTCGGTGGAGCGCTCGGTCTCGCGGCCCTGTCGACGATCTCGGTGCACTTCATCTCGTCGAAGGCCACCGACCTCGGTCAGGCGGTCGGCGCGATCGCCTCGAAGGCCGGTCTCACCGGAACGGATCCGAAGGCCGTCAACGACGCCATGAACTCGGTGATCGGTCAGGCGGCCTTCACCGATGGAGCCACGAATGCCTTCCTGGCAGGGGCTTTCATGATCTGGGCGGCCTCGGTCATCGTGTGGATCTTCCTCAACGTGAGCCACCGCGAGCTCGCCGAGGACGGTGCCGCTCCGGCCGGCGGCGACGTCGACCCCGAGGCGCCGCCGGTGCTGGTGCACTGACCGCCGCTGGCATCAGGTTTCCCATGTGATCCATCCGAACCGGGGCTGAACACACGAAGCATCACATGTTCAGTCCCGGTTTCGTCACTCCACATGGGAAACCTGTGGCGCATGTGGCTCAACCAAGGGCGGAGGCAGCCCGGCGCAGGATGCGCATGACCTCGACGGCGTACGACGGCGAAGCGCCGGCGAGTCCGCATGCCGGGGTGAGTACCAGGCGATCGCCGAGCTCCTCGGGGTCGAAGCCGAGCATGTCGCAGGTACGCCGCACGCTCTCGACCACCGGGCGGTCGCTGAGCGGCGTCGTACCGGCCACGGTCGGCAGCACCCCCAGGTACGCCGTACTCCCGCCGTCCAGGACCTCCCCCAGGGCGTCGAGGGCGCCGGCGGACAGCAGCGTCAGGTCGACGGAGACGGCGTCCGTGCCGGCATTGCGAAGGAGCTCGATCGGCGGCTCGGCGGCGCAGCAGTGCGCGACGGTCGACGCACCGGCCTCGCGCGCGGCATCGAGGACCCAGCGCAGCGCCTCGTCGGCCGGCGGGGCGTCGACCGAGCGGTGCCGGTGGAAGCCCGAGGCGGTCGGCACCCGGCCGGCCAGGACCGCGGGGAGCGCGGGCTCGTCGAGTTGCAGCACGATCGAAGCGCCCGGCACCCGCCGGGCGACCTCGCGCACATGCTCGGCCACGCCCTCGGCCAGCGCCTGGGCGAGCTCGCGCCGTGCGCCGACGTCGGCAAGCAGGCGGTCGCCCTTCGGCCGCTCCACCGTCGCCGCCAGCGTCCACGGCCCGACGACCTGAACCTTCAGCGGCCCGGCATAGCCGAGAGCATGGATCTCGAGCGCGTCGAGATCGCGGTCCAGCAGCGAGCGAGCACGGCGCTGGTCGGCACTGCCGGCACCGGTCAGGCGCCAGCCCGCGGGCTGCAGGTCGAAGCCGAGCTCGCTGACGATCGCGATCCCCCGGCCGGTCATCGCCGCGCCCGGGCCCCGCGCCGGCAGCTCCGGCAGGTACACGAAATCGGGCAGCTCGCCGGCGACGATGCGCATCACCTCGTCGATGTCCTCCCCGGGCATCGACCCGACACCGGTTGCGCGCGTCATGAGCGCGACGATACGAGGGCATGGCGCGGGTCGGCCAATCCGGTGCCGCATCCGGTTCCGAATGACGCCCATGAGACGCCACGATCGGTTCCGGTTCGCCGTACTAGGCGTGATCGCCGCCGTGACCGGCACCGCGGTCGGGCAGCTCGTGGCCGCCGTGACGAACCCCGCCGCGGCGCCGGTCCTCGCGGTCGGGTCGACGGTGATCGACCTGACCCCGACGCCTGTGAAGGAATGGGCGGTCAGCCACTTCGGCACGCACGACAAGACGATCCTGGTCGGCTCGGTGCTTGCCGGCACGCTGGTGC
>JASLCW010000416.1 GCA_030151765.1 Marmoricola sp. | reverse complement strand
ATGGCCAAGAGCATCGACGTCTCGAACCTGAACATCTACTACGGCGACTTCCTCGCCGTCGAGGACGTCAACATGACGATCCCGGCGCGCTCGGTGACCGCGCTGATCGGTCCGTCGGGCTGCGGCAAGTCCACCTTCCTGCGTTCGCTGAATCGCATGCACGAGGTCATTCCGGGCGCGCACGTCGAGGGCAAGGTCCTCGTCGACGGGCAGTCGCTCTACGACCCCGCCATCGACCCGGTGGAGGTACGCCGGACCATCGGGATGGTCTTCCAGCGCCCCAACCCCTTCCCGACGATGTCGATCTACGAGAACGTCCTCGCCGGCCTGCGCCTGAACAACAAGCGGCTCAAGAAGTCCCAGGCCGACGACGTCGTGGAGAAGTCCCTGACGGGCGCGAACCTGTGGAACGAGGTCAAGGACCGGCTCGGCAAGCCCGGCATGGGTCTCTCCGGTGGTCAGCAGCAGCGTCTGTGCATCGCGCGCGCCATCGCCGTCGAGCCGGAGATCCTGCTGATGGACGAGCCCTGCTCGGCGCTCGACCCGATCTCGACCTCGGCCGTGGAGGACCTGATCCACTCGTTGAAGGACGAGTACACGATCGTGATCGTCACCCACAACATGCAGCAGGCCGCGCGCGTCTCCGAGGACACCGCCTTCTTCAACCTCGCGGGCGCCGGCCGCCCCGGCAAGCTGATCGAGATGAACCCGACGAAGAAGATCTTCAGCGTCCCGGACGAGCCGGCCACCGAGGCCTACATCTCCGGTCGTTTCGGCTGAGCCGAAGGGCGCGAGCATGGCTGCGCTCTGGAGCGTCGACGGCTCACCGACCGTGGCGGTTTCCGCTCCGCAAGGCTGCCGCGCTTGGGGTCAGGGCCGGCTTGCTGACAGTCTTTCTCCATGGGGATGCGTGCGGCCACACGGCGACTGATTCTCGAATGCATCGGCTGGGTGCTCGTCGTACTGGGCATCGCGGCACTGGTGCTGCCCGGCCCCGGCCTGTTGCTGCTCTTCGCCGGCCTGGCGATCCTGGCCGAGCAGTACGAATGGGCCGCCCGCCGGGTCGAGCCGGTACGCGAACAGGCTCTCCGTACGGCGGCCGAGGGCGTCCGGACCATCCCCCGGCTGCTGATCTCCCTGGGCGGAGTGACCGCCCTCGTCGCGGCCGGCGTCTTCTGGGGAATCCGCCCCGACGCACCCAGCTGGTGGCCGATCGACGAACGATGGTGGCTCGTCGGCGGCTGGACCACCGGCGCCACGATCCTCTTCTCCGCCGCCGTCGCCCTCTCGCTCCTGGGCTACAGCTGGCGCAAGCTCCGCTGACGCTCCCGTCTTCTTCCGGCTGGTCGGGATAGTCCATGACGTTTCCGGGCTAAATCGCGGCCCATTAGCCCGATTTCGTCGTGGACTATCCCGATTCGACGGCTGCTCCCGGCCCTGTGGATTCAGCCGGCACGATCTCGAGGGATGCGCGCAAGATGGTCCAATGCCACGACCACAACCAGCGATCCGGGTGCCGCACCCCGAGCGGCCGTGGTTGACGATGCCGGTACGAACCGATCGCACCGGCCTCCGCGGACCAACACCCGATACCGCCCTCAGCAAGCAGTGGCGGCGCACCTCGCGCGGCCTGTACGTGCCGTCGGATGTGGACGGGACCGTCCCTGAGCAACGAATCCTCGAGGCGGCGACCGTGCTGCCTCCGTTTGGTGGCGTGACCGGTTGGGGCGCCTTGCGATGGGCAGGAGGTGCCTGGTTCGACGGCATCACTCACCATGGCGAGCTGCGGCCCGTCGACCTCGCCACGGGGATGAGGTCCATCAGGAGCCAGCCCGGTTTCGTGGTCACTACCGAGCGACTCGGCCCCGCCGACCTGATCGAGTTCGACGGGATCGTGACAACCACTCTCGTCAGGGCCGCCTGCTTCGAGATGCGCTATGCACGGTCGCTCGCGGACGCGGTCGTCGTACTGGACATGGCCGCCTATTCCGACCTCGTGTCCATCGAGGAGATGACTGAGTTCGCGCTGGCACACCCCGGCTGGACCGGGATCCCGCAGTGTCGCGATGCACTTCTCCTCGCCGACGAGAACGCGTGGTCGCCACCCGAGACGCTGCTCCGGCTGATCTGGCGCCAGGCCGAGGAGCTTCCCGACCCGTTGACCAATTGCCCGGTCTTCGATCTCGACGGTCACCACATCGGGACGCCTGATCTGTTCGACCCGACTGCCGGCCTGGCGGTCGAGTACGACGGGCGGCTCCATCTGGAGGGCTCTCGCCGCGCCTCCGACCTCGATCGGGATGCGCTGTTCAGCCACCATGGGATCGAGACCTTGGTCTTCGTCAGCCGGCACCTGCGCGAGGAACAATCCGTCCGACGACGGATCCGTGAGGCACGCGGCCGCGCATTGCGTCGTACGACGGAGCGAGCGTGGACCATCGAGCAACCTGCCTGGTGGCGGCCGACCCACACCGTCGCGCTCCGTCGCGCTCTCACCGACGAACAGCGGACACGGTGGCTCGCCCATCGTCTCCGCGCTGCCTGAGGGTCGGTGCTCGCGGGATAGTCCATGACGTTTCCGGGCTAAATCGCGTCCCTATAGCCCGGAAACGTCATGGACTATCCCGAGTTGGCCGAAGGCCGGTCCGCCCTACGGCAACTGCAGGACGTACTTCAGGACCACGAAGACCAACGCCGCCGCGGAACCGGCCGCGGGGAAGGTGAGCACCCAGGCGGAGAGGATGTTGCCCGCCATCCCCCACCGTACGGCGGAGAAGCGCTTGGTCGCCCCCGCGCCCATGATCGCCGAGGTGATCACGTGGGTGGTCGAGATCGGGGCCTTGAAGAAGTAGGCCACCGTGTAGAGCACGCCGGCACCAACCATCTCCGCGGTGAAACCGCGCGCGGGGTCGACGTGGATGATCCGGCGGCCGAGGGTGCGCATGATCCGCCAGCCGCCCGAATAGGTGCCGAGGGAGATCGCCGAGGCGGCGCAGATGACCACCCACAGCGGGAGCCGGTCAGTGTCCTTGGCGTGCCCGCTGGTGACCAGCGCCAGGAAGATGACGCCCATCGTCTTCTGGGCGTCCTGGAGCCCGTGCCCGAGGGCGAGGGCGGAGGCGGAGACCGTCTGAGCGAGCCGGAAGCCGCGCTGGACGCGGTGCGGATTGCGCCGGCGCAGGATCCACATCACGAGAAGCATCAGGCCGAAGGCCAGCACGAAGCCGACCAGCGGCGAGAGCACCATCGGGATGACGACCTTGTCGATGATGGTCTGCCAGTGCACGGTCGCGCCGGCGACGAGCGCGGCGCCGACCAGTCCGCCGATCAGCGCGTGGCTGGACGAGGAGGGCAGGCCGAAGTACCAGGTGATCAGGTTCCAGGTGATGGCACCGACGAGTCCCGCCAGTACGACGACGAGGCCGGCGCTCACGCCGAAGCCCTTGGTGTCGATGACATCACTGACCGTGTGGGCCACCTCCTGGCCGAGGAGGGCGCCGACGAAGTTCATCACGGCCGCGACGGTCAGCGCGATCCGCGGCGTCAGGGCGCGCGTCGAGATGGAGGTCGCGATCGCATTCGCCGCGTCGTGGAAGCCGTTGGTGTAGTCGAAGGAGAGTGCGACGACGACGACCGCGATGACAATCGCGAGCTCCACCGGTCAGGACTCCTTGACGTGGATCTGCTCGATGATGTTGGCCACCTTCTCGAAAGCATCGATGGCGTGCTCGAGCGAATCCACGATGTCCTTCAGCTTGAGAACCTCGAGGGCGTCGTACTGGCCGCTGAAGAGCTTCGCGACGGTACGGCGGTAGTACTTGTCGCCGGCATTCTCGAGCCGGTTGATCTCGATCCAGTACTCCTCGAGATCCTTCATGCTCTTCAGCCGCGGCATGGCGTCGGCGGTGAGCTCGGCGCAGCGCTGGATGATCTCGACGCTCTGGGCGAGCTCGGCCGGCAGCTGCTCGACCTCATAGAGCAGGGTCAGGTCGACCGCTTCCTCCATGAAGTCCATGCAGTCGTCGAGCTGCGAGGCCAGCGAGTAGATGTCCTCGCGATCGAAGGGGGTCACGAAGGTGCTGTTGACCCGGTGCACGATCGCGTGCGTGGTCTCGTCGGCGTGGTGCTCTGCCTCGCGCATGCGGCGAGCGACGTCCTCGCGGTCACACCCGGTGACGAGCATCTCCGCGAGTAGGCCGGCTCCTTCGACGAGCCGCTTGGCGGACTCGGCGAGCAGGTCGTAGAAGGCAGAATCCACGGGTTTGAAGCGCAACGCCACAGTGAACTCCTGGTGTGCAGGATCAGAACGAGTCACACCCTAGGCGCACCTACCCGCAGGGGCGCAATCTCCCGGGGTGTGAGATCGGTCAGTCGACCTGTCTCTGAGGTGGGATCAGCCCCAGAATCTCGTCGATCTGCTCGTCGGTGAGGTGCTCCTCGGACTGGTTCGCGGCCACGATCAGGGCAGCGGTCAGCTCGACCTCGCCGAGCAGTTCGGCATCTTCCAGGTCGACATCGAGCGGATCCATCGCCGCGTGCTCCCTCTTTTCCGCGGCCGAGGCCAGGCGTCGTACGACGGGTGTACCCCATTGTGCGCCCCAGCAAACCGCGCCGGAGGCCCTCCGCGCAGGAAGACCCCGGAAAAGACGAAAGGGGCCGCCCGAAACGGGCGACCCCTGACGTTTTGTTCGAGTCAGAGAGGGCGAACATTCTCCGCCTGCGGGCCCTTGGGGCCCTGGGTGACGTCGAACTCGACCTGCTGGTTCTCGTCGAGCGACTTGTAGCCGTTCGTCTGGATGGCCGAGTAGTGAACGAAGACGTCGTCGCCGCCGTTCTCCTGCGCGATGAAGCCGAAGCCCTTCTCGGCGTTGAACCACTTCACGGTGCCCTGAGCCATTGCTCTGTATCTCCTTGTTTTCAGGCAGCGGGAGCGTCACTTCGACACTCCCGGCAGGGATGCGGTGACACGTACGTCCACCTCGCAAGCCTGGGCAAAGAGAGGAACGCCGTTGGATCACAAACTCCAACAGCGTTAAAGGAACCGCTGGAACTTGCACCCTGCCGTGACAACGCTACCAACATCGGCCCGGCAATAGGCAACGGGTACACACCTCTCTTTGTCGCGTCACGTCACCGCGGGTTGGTCGTTGTCAACGCGAGGGCGACTCATCGGCACTATCTTGTGGGTTGCACACGGGCGCTGGAGGGCGCAGCGTGGAATGGTTGGAGTCGCGACGTGCGACGGGGGCGAGGAGACAGCAGGTGCCAGAAGAGGGCTCATCCGGTCAGCACACCGGAGGCAAAGGCGCGCCGGATCCCCTGTCGATCGCGGCGTCCGCGATGGACGACGCCCCGGGCCAGACCCCTTCCGCTAGCCGCCCGGCGCAGCAATCCCGGGTCGACCCTCTGGCCATCGCCCGCGACGCCCTCGGTGGCGCCGACGACACGGCTCCCGTGGCCGATGCCTCCCCTGCGCCCGTCGACGAGCCCGCAGCACCTGCTCCGGCGGCCGAGGAGCTGCCCGACGAGCTGGTGACGCTGGCCCAGGCGGCCGACGAGCCGGTCCCGCTCCAGCCCCGCCGCCGCGGCACCTTCGCCCGTCGTACGAACGAGGAGGCGCCGGCCGCCCAGGCCGAGGAACCGAGCCCGACCGCCGCCGAACCCGACGGCGGATCCTGGCAGGAGGTGTTCGAGCCCGAGGAGTACGCCGCACCCGTGGCGGCTCAGGCCGAGCAGCCCCTCCCCGTTACCGAAGACACAGCACCCGCCGTCGCCGAGACCGCCGCCACGGACCCCGCACCGGTCGTGGACGCCGCACCGGCTGCCGATCCGGCCCCCGAGGCGATCACCCCAGCCGTGCCCGCCGCGTCCACCAACTGGTCCGAGGACCTCAGCCACGCGGTGACCGGCGAATGGGACGACGCCGACCTCCAGGCCGCGCAATGGGGCCCTCTCAATCCGCCCACCGAGCCTGCATCGAATCCCACCGAGGAGACCACGATGAGCGACCCGACCACCGGCGACGCCGGCGAGGCCCAGCAGTTCAGCACGCCGGCCGACCTGCTTGCCGGCTACACCTCGGCAACGCCGGCCGCCCGTGCCGCGAATGCCGCCGAGACGACTGTCGAGGCACCGGCCGAGGTGCCGACCGAGGTGCCGGTTGAAACGCCGGTCGATGCACCCGTCGAGGCCATGGCGGCATACACGCCTACGGCCGAGCCCGTCGCAACCGAGCCCGTGGCTTCCGAACCCGTGGCTTCCGAGCCCGTCGCAACCGAACCCGTGGCTTCCGAGCCCGTCGCGACCGAGGCCGTGGCTCAGGCGCCGGCGGAATCGGCCCAGGGCGAGCTCTGGAGTGAGCCCGATGTCGACTCCCCGGAGACGGAGACGACCTCGCGCTGGCGCGGCCGTCGGCGCCGCAAGCAGCGCGGTGCGGACCAGGCCACGGCTGTCGAGACCGACGCTGGCGAGACCGACGCTGACGCAACCGCCGAGGGAGCAGTAGCCGCCGAGCCGGTGGCCGGCCTTGCTGCGGCCGACGAGACCCGCGAGATGCCGGCGATCGCCGAGCCGGTGGCGACTGAGGCGCCGGGCGAGGAGGCCACCGCCGAAGAGACCACCGCCGAGGCCGCCGCTACGGAGGAAGGGACCGGTACCGCTGCCCCGGAGGCCACCGACGAAGCCCTCGTGACGAGCGCTGACGAGTCAGCCGGCGAACCCGTCGCCGAGCCCACCGTCGCCGAGACCACCGACGTGCCCGTCGATGAGGCCGATGCCGTGGCCGCTGAGCCGGGCGTCGAGCCCACAGCCGAAGCGGGTACTGAGACGAGTAGCGAAAGGGCTACCGAAACGGCTACCGAAACGGGCACCGAAACGGGCGGCACCGGCGAGGGCGCGGCGGACGAGCAGTCCGGCGACGCCGAGTGGACCGCGGCGGATCTTGCTGCGGGCGGTTGGAGCACGGACGACCTGCGCGGCGCCGGATGGACCGACGAACAATTGGTCGCAGTCGGCTGGGACCTGGAGGCGAACGGTCCCGTCACGTCGTCTCCCGCCGACTCCGGGGACGCGGGGGTCACCGACGCGACCGGCGCGGAGGAAGCCGCAGTCGACGCAACCCACGACGCCACAGATGCCACTCCGGACGCCACCGATACCGAGGCGGAAGCTGCGGACGGCACCGAGGTTTCCGCCGACGCGGCCGACGCGGCTGCTGCGACCGCCCCGGCCGACGAGGCGATCGACACCGGCACCGAGGACGAGGCCCGAGCTGAGGGCGAGGTCGAGACCGACGAGGCAGCCACCTCCTCGGCTGAAGGGGAACCGGTCGCGGAGTCCGGTTCAACCGAGCCGGTCGCCGCGGAGTCCGAGCCGGAGGCCACGGACAGCGACGGGAGCCCCGCCGAGACCGAGACCGAGGTGGCAGCGGCTACCGACGATGCCGACGGAACCGACGAGGAATCGGCCGACGCCACCGACGAGGACAGCTCCGACGCAACCGGGGGTCAGGCCGACGACACGGTGGCCGTAGCCGACCCGGCCACCGACGAGGCCACCAGTGAGCCTGCCGAGGCAGACGCGGCGGCCGAGGAGCCCGCGGAGGTCGAGGCAGCCGCCGACGAGGCAGCGGCCGCTGAGGCAGCCGCCGGCACCGAGAACGCGAACCCGGGCGACACGCCATCGGACGACACGACCCGCGACGCCACGGCTGACGCCGCCGAGGTCGCCGAGAGCGCTGACGCGCCGGCCACCGATAGCGAACCCAGCGAGACCGACGAGCCGTCGAGCCTCCCGACCGAGGGCACCCCCGCCACCGCTGATCCCGAGCCCGAGACGGCAGCGCCCGAGCCCGAGCCCGTCGCGGCAGAGCCCGTCGTGGCCGAGCCCGAGCCCGTCGCGGCCGAGCCGGTGGCGCCCGTGGCGGCGCCTACCCAGCCCGTGGCCCGCACGGCAGCGCGCACCGATGACTTCGACTTCGATTTCGACTTCGAGGACGAACCCCTCGAGCTGGAGACCTACGACCTGGAGGCGCCGCTGGCGGCGCGCCGGCCGACCACGCCCGCCAGCCCGGCAGGGGCACCGGTGACGCCGGCTGCCGCCCCGGTCGTGGACGCGGCGGAACCGGCCCAGCCGGCGGCACGTGAGTCCGAGAGCGCGGCGTCCCCGGACCGATCCGATCGTGAGAGTGACGACGACGAACCTGAGCGAGCGGCGGCGGAACCCGACCCGGCTCCGGCGACCGAGCCGGTAGCCGAGCCGACCGATTCCGCTGTCGAGGGCGACCAGGGTGACGTCGTACCGCCCGGCGACAAGACCGACGAGCCGGAGGCAGCCGACGAGGGCGAGGACACGGACGGCGAGGACGGCCCCGACGGCGGCAGTGCGGCCGAACCGGACCCGACGCCGCCCACGGTGCCGGACGCGCCCACCGCGGTCGAGCCCGAGGCACCGGCCGCGGAAGAGGAAGCCGCCGACCCGACACCGGTCGCGGCCCCCCACAAGCCCTCCCGGGCACCTTGGTTCCACAAGGAGCAGGAGGCGAAGCCCGATCCCTTCTGGACCTCGCTGGCCATCGATGACGCCAATGACGCGGCTGCCGAGGAGGCCGGAAGCACCGAGGATGCCGAGAGCGAGCCGGTCGATCCCGAGGCGCTCGGCCCACCGCGCCACCGGTCCTTCCCCTCGCTCGCCCGCGCTGCGGCGGCCGCCGCGGCTGCAGCGCCCGCACCGCCGGCCCCGTCGAGCACCGCTCCGGCACCGAGCCCCTTCGAAAGCCTTGCCGCTCCCTCTACGTCCACCTCCCCCTCCACCTCCGCCCCGGTCGACGACCTCACCGCCGATCTGACCGCGGTCGCCGAGTCCGCGCCGACAACCGCGCCGGCACACCCCGAGGCCGACCAGCCCGCGGCACTTCCCCTCGCCGCGACCGCCGACCTCCCGGCGTACGTCGAATACCGCCCCAGCAACCTGCGCCGCTGGGTCCTCGGCGCCCTCTTCCTCGCCACCGCCGTCCTGGCCGTCGTGGCCGTCTTCTACGCCGTCCAGCAGGGCACCGCCGCCGCTGTGATCATGGCGATCTCCGAGATCGTCCTCGCCTGCGCACTCTGGTGGGGCCTGATCAGCTGGGCGCCACGCGTCATCACGATCTCCGAGGGCACCCTCGAGGTCTCCCAGGGTCCGAGCAGCGAGCGCTTCGACCTGACCAACCCGCGCACCGAGATCGAGCTCGGCAATGATCCGCGCGCCCGCTCCTGGACCGCCGAGATCGTCCGGGCCAATGGCAGCCGGCTGGTGATCCGGTCCAGCCAGGTACGCCCCCAGCAGTTCACCGAACTGATCAATCGCCATCGCCCGGCCGAGACCGCGACCTCCGGCCTCTGACACCTGGGGCATAGGGCAGACTTTGTGCCGCCCCGTTAGCTCAGTTGGTCAGAGCAGCGGACTTTTAATCCGCGGGTCGTCGGTTCGAGCCCGACACGGGGCACACATCAGAGTGAGGTCTCGGCGGCTGCGGGCATGGAAGAGCCCCGCAGCGTCTCGGGTCACTGCGGGGCCTGCGGCAAGTATGGCGCAGCGACGTACGGCGGCGTACTGCTTTCGACGAGGTCCCTCGTGATCTGCGTCACGAAGCCAAAACGGCCTGCATGAACGCGCTCTGCCTACGGCTAGGGTCGGACCATGTCAGGACCCTTCGACTATCCCGTGGTTGAGCTCGACGAGGCTGCGCTCGCGGCCGAGCGGGAGGTCTTCGGTTCGCTCACCGACAGCGTGCGCGCCCTCTCCGAAGCATCCCTGCGTTCGACGGTCGACCACGATGTCGCGAACCGAGTCCGTGAGAAGCTCGACGAGCTGACCGCCGAACTACGTGCCAGCCAGATCCCCGGCAGCTTCGGCGTGCACCTGGCCGAGGGCGGTCCGGTTCGCGCCTACGGCAATGCCGTCGTCGGCCTGCGCAACCCGATCGCCGTACCGCTGGACATCCAGAAGGACCCGTCGGGCCGCGCCTGGGCCAGCTTCCACCTCAACGCGCTCTACGAGGGCCCGCCGACCCTGGTGCACGGAGGCGTCACCGCGCTGATCCTCGACCAGATCCTCGGCGAGGCCGCCGCGGCCGGCGGCTCGCCCGGCATGACCGGCACCCTCAACCTGCGCTATGTCCAGGGCACTCCCCTCGGCGACTGCTCGGCCGAGGCCTGGATCGAGCGCATCGACGGCGTCAAGACGATCGTGCACGGCGTCATGCGCAATGCCGCCGGCGAGGACACCGTCCGCGCCGAGGGGATCTTCATCCTGCCCAAGTGGGCGCGGGAGCAACTGGCCCGCAACGAGGCCTCCCCCGAACGCTTCGAATAGCCCACTCGTCCGCCTTGAGGGGATAGTCCACGACGATTTCGGGCTCAAACGAGCCGAAAGAGCCCGAAATCGTCGTGGACTATCCCGGCTCGGCGCCCGGGAAGAAGACCTCCGGCACGTTCTCCACCGTCACCAGGCCGAGCTCCGCGGTGAACCCGGCGACGATCTCGTAGGCGCGGGCGATGCGCTCGGGAGTGTCCACCGTCGTCGTGATCACCGGCACCCGGCGGCCCAGCTGCCAGAGCCGGTCCCCGTGCGGCTCGTGGTCGCCGTGGAAGCCCCAGAGGCCGCGCAGCACGGTCGTCCCGGCCAGCCCGGCACCCCGCAGGGCCCGGACCATCCCGCGATGCACCGGTACGCCGTCGCGCAGCTGCGCCTCCGACGTGTACGCCGTGAGCCGTTGCCAGCGCTCCGACGGTCCGTCCGGCGGGGAGATCTCGACGCCGTCGCGCCGACACACACGGACCCGCTCGACCACCAGCCGCGCCTCCGGCACACTGCGGGCCAGATCGTCCCGGGCCGCCGCGATGCGCCGTTGATCACCCACCGCGAGGACCAGCGAGGGGACCTGACGGTTGCGGCTCCACAGGCCCGCGCGGCGTCGTACGCCGGCGACGACACCGTCGACTCCCAACAGTGCCGAGGCACCCGCGACACCGTGTTGGCGCAGGATCCGGCAGACCTCGACGTACCCGGCCGGACTGCGTCCGAGGAAGACCGAGAGCTTCCACTCCCCCGCGCCGGCGTCCGCGGTGGTGAGCGGTCGGCAGCGCTCCACCGTGATCATGCCGTGCTGCTGCAGCGCCCGCGCCTCCTCGAGCCAGTCGTCGATCCGGGGCCGCTCGTCGATCGCGGTCACGACCACCGACGGGTCCTCGGACAGGGTCAGCAGATCGTCGCTGCGCAGCACTCGCGCCGGGCCGAAGCCACCCGCGGCACGCAGCACCAGGGCCGAGGGCACCCCGCGCGCCGCCATCCGCTCCAGCAGTACGTCGGACACGAAGCCGCCGGCGACCCGGTCGCGTTCCCCGAACCAGTGCGAGATCTTCCAGTTGTCCATCAGAGCATGCCCCCGATCCACAGTCCGAGTGCGGCCACGAGCACGCCGAGCGCGCTGCTCACCAGGATGTTCGCCAGCGCCCGGCGATGCTGCCGGCCCTCAACGAGTCGGTGCGTCTCGTACATCCAGGTGCTGAAGGTCGTGTAGGCGCCGATCACGCCGGTCCCCACGAGCAGGGCGAGGTCGGGGGGCAACGCCCAACCGTCCAGCACGCCGAGCACGAAGGCGCCGCTGAGGTTGATCACCAGCGTGCCGTAGGGCAACAGGCCGGCGAAGCGCTGCGTGATCGCCCCGTCGACGATCAGCCGGGCCACCGCACCGACGCCACCGCAGGCCATCACGCCGATCCAGAGCAGCACGGTCATGGGCGCACCACCGTCCGCCGCGCGAGCGCAGTGGCCAGATGGAGGACGAGCAGACCCGCGACGAGGCTGGCGAGCACATAGGCGCAGGCGAGGACGGCGTACCCGTCCTGAACGAGCCTGACCGTCTCCACCTGCATCGTGGAGAAGGTGCTCAGCCCGCCGCAGATGCCCGTGCCGACGAAGGGCCGCCGGAAACGCGAGACCGGCAGCCGCTCCAGCAGCACCGTCGAGAACCAACCGAGGGCGAAGGCGGCGACGATGTTCACGACGAAGGTCGCCCACGGCCATGCGTTCGCGTCCGTCACGAGTACCTTGCCGAGCCAGGCACGCAGCACGGCACCGATCGCACCGCCGGCGAAGACCGCGGCCAGCTCCCGCCGATCCCTCATCACCACTCCTGCTCGTCGTGGACGCGCAAGCGCGCCCAATGTCAGCAGGAACCATCAGCCCGGTGGCGGTTCGGCCCAGAGGGCCAGGCGGGATCCATCGCCGATCACGCAGGTTGCCAGAAGCAGGCCCCGCGCGTCAAAGAGTAGGGACTCTAATGCTTGCCGCGGCGTCCCTCGTCGGTGAGCTCCTGCTGCTCACGCGCCTGCTCCTCGAGGCGGGTGCGGATCTTGTTCCACACCTCGGGGGAGGCCGCCACCGACGTGACTCCGCCGTCGAGTCTCTCGATCGCCCGGCGCGCATAGATCTGCTGCGCGGTCGCCGTACGCTCCGAGCGGTCATTGCCCAGGAAGGTGATGAACCACGCGAAGAGCGCGGTGATCTGGTTCTTGAAGCCGGTCAGGTAGACGAGGTGTACGGCGAGCCACATCAGCCACGCGACGATGCCGGTGAAGCGTGCCTTGCCCACGGACGCGACCGCGCTGAACCGCGAGATCGTCGCCATCGAACCCTTGTCGAAATAGGTGAAGGCACCCTGCGGCGCCTTGCCGCGCACCCGGTTGTTGATCTCCTTGGCGGCGTACTTGCCACCCTGGATCGCCACCTGCGCGACACCCGGCAGGTTGTCGAGCGAGATCATGTCGCCGACCACGAAGACCTCGGGGTGTCCCGGCAGCGTGAGGTCCGGGTTGACGCCGATGCGACCGGCACGGTCCAGGGAGGCGCCGGTCTGCTCGGCGAGCGTCTTCGTCAGCGGATTGGCCTGTACGCCGGCCGCCCACACCTTCGTGGCCGCGTTGATGACCTCTTGACGGCCGTCCTTGAACTGGACGGTGATGGTGCGCTCGTCCATGTCGGTGACCATCGCGCCGAGGATGACCTCGACCCCGCGCTTCTGCAGCGAGCGCTTGGCGACCTCGCCGAGCTTGGCACCGAAGGGCGGCAGCACCTGGGGGGCGGCGTCCAGCAGGATCACCCGCGCCTTGCGGGTGTCGATGCGCCGGTAGTCACGACGCAGGGTGTTCTGCGCGAGTTCGGCGATCTGGCCGGCCATCTCCACACCGGTCGGACCGGCGCCGACGATCACGAAGGTCATGTAGAGATCACGGCCGGCGTCGGTCTCGGCCAGCTCGGCCAGCTCGAAGGTGCCGAAGATCCGGCCGCGCAGCTCCAGGGCGTCGTCGATGGTCTTCATGCCGGGCGCGAAGTTCGCGAAGTGGTCGTTGCCGAAGTACGACTGCCCGGCGCCCGCGGCCACGATCAGGCTGTCGTAGCCGATCGTCGACATGCGCCCCTGGATGTGCGAGGTCAGCTGGCGGTGCTCGAGATCGATGTCGGTGACATCGCCGAGCACGACACGGGTGTTCTGCTGACGGGAGAGCACCTCACGCGTCGGGGGCGCGATCTCGCCCTGGGAGAGGATGCCCGTCGCCACTTGGTAGAGCAGCGGCTGGAAGAGGTGGTGGGTCGTCTTGGAGATCAGCGTGACGTCGACGTCCGCCTTGCGGAGCTGCTTGGCGGCGAAGAGCCCACCGAAGCCGGAGCCGACGATCACCACGCGGTGACGATGGGACGGGTTGGCCTCGGCCGTCGTCGGAGCGGGGACAGACGTGGGGACTGCGTTGCTGGTCGCCATGACTCCATTGTCCGCAAACGGGGGCTCCCGCGCATCCCGGGGGCGGTCCGTCTCAGTTTCACGGGCGGCTTCCGGGCACTATGGTCCGGTGACTCATTTCGACCTGGTCGTCATCGGCGCCGGATCCGGCAACATGATCGTCAATCGCCGGTACGACGACCTGCGCGTCGCCACCGTCGAGGACCGCTTCTTCGGCGGCACCTGCCTCAACGTGGGCTGCATCCCGACCAAGATGTTCGTGGTCCCCGCAGACCTGGCGCGCGCGGCCGCGGACGGACCGCGCCTCGGCGTGCACACCTCGTTCGACTCCGCCGACTGGCCCGCGATCCGGGACCGCATCTTCGGCCGGATCGACGTCAATTCGGCGTCGGCGCACGACTGGCGGGCGGGCCTGCCCAATCACACCGTGTACGACGGCCGCGCGCGGTTCGTGGGCGAACGGACCATCCTCGTCCACACCCGTGACGGCGCGGAGGAGACGATCACCGCCGACCAGGTCGTGGTCGCGGCCGGCCGCCGGCCGGTGATCCCGGAGATCGCCGGGATCCACGACGTCGACTTCCACACCAGCGACACGGTGATGCGGCTGGTCGCCCTCCCGGAGAGCATGATCATCCTCGGCGGCGGTGTGGTGGCGGCCGAGTTCGCGCACGTCTTCTCGGCGTACGGCACCAGGGTCACGCAGGTGGCCCGGGGAGAGCGCTTGCTGCGTCACTTCGACGCGGACATCGCCCGGGGCTTCACCGAGCTCGCGGCTGCGCAGTGGGATGTCCGGCTCGGCTGCGAGATGAGCAGCGTGCGTCGTACGGATGCCGGCGTACGGGCGGTCCTCGGCGACGGCAGCGAGGTGGAGGCGGAGATCCTGCTCGTCGCGACCGGCCGCGAGTCCAATGCGGATCGGCTGGACGTGGCCGCGGCCGGCATCGAGGTCGACGCGGACGACGTGATCGTCGTCGACGAGTACCAGCGCACCTCCGCGCCCGGTGTCTGGGCGCTGGGCGACATCGCCAATCACATCGAGCTCAAGCACGTCGCCAATCACGAGGCACGGGTGATCAAGCACAACCTGCTCCACCCCGACGACCTGATCGCCTCACGTCACCGGGCGATCCCGCGCGCGGTCTTCAGCTCACCCCAGGTCGCCTCCGTCGGGATGACCGAGCAGGAGGCGATCGCCGCCGGTACGGCGTACGTCACCGCCACGCAGCGGTACGCCGACGTCGCCTACGGTTGGGCGCTCGAGGACAGCGGTCACTTCGTGAAGGTGATCGTCTCGACCGAGACGGGCCTGCTCCTCGGCGCACACATCCTGGGACCTGACGCGGCCACCCTGATCCAGCCCCTCATCCAGGCGATGAGCTTCGACCTTCCGGCCGCCGAGATGGCGCGCAACCAGTACTGGATCCACCCCGCGCTCACCGAGGTCGTCGAGAATGCGCTGCTCGGGGTCAGGCTGTAGCCGATTCATGCTGTGTCCGATTCATTGCGAGTGAATCGGCCCGATAGCGGGCACTATGGTGACGATCGGCCGCACAGGAGCGATTTACGTTGCCAAAGACCCGCCAGCTTCCCCTCCCGTCGCGCCCCGCATCGGTGCGCGTCGCGCGAGCGTGGGTGCGCGACATCCTGGGCGAACTCGGCCGGTCGGATCTCGTCCCAAGCGCGATGCTCGGAGTCTCCGAACTGGTCACGAACGCGATCATCCACGGGCAGCCGCCGGTCGCGGTGAGTGTCACCAGCGATGCCGAGCACCCGGTGATCGAGGTACACGACGGTGGCGCGCCCTCCTGGCGTCCGATGGGGCTCGAGGCGCTGCAGGGCACGGAGGGCCCGGCGACCGTCGGTCGCGGACTGGCCCTTGTCGCGATGAGTTCCGTGGCCTGGGGTACGCGGCCCGATCCGGCCGGTGATCACACCGTCGTCTGGTTCGAACCCTCGGTCGAGATGCACGACCGGGTCGACCTCAGCCCGGTGCTGGACAACGGCGGCACGGACGATGCCGATGCCGAGACCCCGGCGGACGGCATCACGATCGTGCTGACCAATTTCCCGGTCCTGCTCTACGCCGAGATGCGTCGCCACCAGTACGAGCTGCGCCGCGAGCTCGGCCTGCTCCTCTTCGAGCATCCCCACCGCTTCCCCATCGCCCGGGCGGCGATAGCCGCCATCGACGAGGCCGGAACGCAGCGCAGAGCCGGCAGTGGCTTCAACCAGATCGAGAGTGCCGCGGGCGAAGGCGTCGAGACGATCGACCTGACCTACGCCGTACGGCCGTCGACGCCGCGCGCACTCGTCCGGCTCCGCGAGGCCCTCGACGCCTGCTACGCCTCCCTCACCGAGGAGATGCTGCTCACCGTCCGGCCGGCGGCCGAGGTCCGCGACTTCCAGGACTGGTTCTTCGGCCAGGTGATCGACCAGGCCGACGGCGCCGCACCGATCCCGTGGCGCGGCCCGCTGGCGGTCGGCCGGAGCCAGCGCGCCGACCGCACCGGCTGACCTGAGGCGGTCGATCGCGCCCGATGATCGCGTATGCCAGAGTGCGCGTGTGGGAATCGAGGTTTCCGGACGACATGTCCTCCGCGGAGGGTGGCGCGGTCGGCTGGCTCGCCTGGTCGTTCTCATGCTGTCTCTCGGCCTTCTCGGCTCAGGATGCGCCAGTGGCGCGAGGAAGTCCGCGAACAAGCACGAGAAGAACTCTTCGTCGTCATCAGCCGGCCAGACCGACTCCGCATCTTCTGGTGCACCTCTGCCCGCAGCGGAGTATGAACAGGCCCGCAGGGACCTGAGGCGCAGCGATACCGGCCGATTCGAGCTTCTCGTGTACCGCCCGGTGGACGACGAAGAAGCCGACCTGACCTTCCTACCGCGGATGCACGGCTCGTGGAAGCTCTCGACCTCCCAGGTGGCATCAGTGGTCCGACAAACGTTGCCGGGCTCCGCGGTCGAGGTCGGGTTCCGCATGGTGGGCGGCCGGTCGTATGTCCGCGTGGCGTCCAAGGGGTCAGTCTTCGGGGCCGACTGTTGGGCCAATGTCGACACCGCCGGTCGCATCATGTCGGCGGAGGATTTGGCCGGGCGGCAATTCGGGATCCCGGCAGCGCTCAATGCCTTTCTTCGATACCGCTCCGAAGGGCAATCCTCAGCCGGCACGACCTCGTTGTACGACGTACTCGGCGCCATCGGTTTCCAGAAGCTGGCGAACACCGAAGTGAAGGCGCTCCGCACGTCGTGGGTTCCGATCTCGTTCGAACTTCAGGCCGGACGGCTCGCCCGTGCCTTCGTCTTCCCTCACGACCTCACCGAGGCTCTGCGGCCCCTCTCCACCGTCCCTGAGCTCGCGAAGTTCAGGTCCGTGATCGCAGCCACTCCCCTCCAGTTCTGGGGAATCGACTACCGCGATTTCGGCGGGCCCGTCGAGATCCGCCCACCGAGGGCAAGCAAGCTGGTCGATCTCACGGACCGCTCATCGCGCTGCAGGGATACCCGGTAACCCACCGCTTTGAGGAGGATCCGCCGGGAGACCGCCCGCACCTTCGCCTCGACCGACATGACCCCTGATGACAGAAGGGCCTCCGGCCAGCATTTCCGCTGACTGGAGGCGCTTCTCGTGGCGACCCCGACGGGACTCGAACCCGCGGTGACAGGGCGAGACACCGAAGGCAACTACCCGACCCACGCCGAGACTCGCGCCGGGGTCGGTAGGAGTCGCCCTGAGGCGCGGTGCCTTACAACCACGTAGAAAGGCCGCCTGATCTGCGTTTCCGCAGATCCGGCGGCCTTCCGTTGGCGACCCCGACGGGACTCGAACCCGCGGCCTCCGCCGTGACAGGGCGGCGCGCTAACCAACTGCGCT
>JASLCW010000413.1 GCA_030151765.1 Marmoricola sp. | reverse complement strand
CGTCACCGTCATCGCCGCCCAGACGACGCCGCGACTGATCCGGGCGTCGACTCCCCACAGCTGCTGGCCCAGCACGAGGACCAGCAGCGCGGCCGGCAGGAAGAGTTGCGCCAACAGCAGGAGCCCGCCGCTGAACTCGGCCGCCGGACCCTCCCAGCCACTGGACAGCGGCAGCAGGAAGGCGGCCAGCGCGACGACCATCGCCGAGTGTCCGGCGAACAGCCAGGCCAGCCCACGTCGTTGTGCCGCGGGGGCCTGCCGCAGCCTCACCAACAGCCAGATCCAGACGCCGGCGCCGATGATCGCCACCGTGCGGTCCGGCCAGAGGCCCAGCCGCGTGATCGCCGTCTGCCACCACGCCCAGTCGAGGCCGAACGGATTGTCGGGAAGCCCGTCGCGGACGACTGTCAGGCTCGGGAGCGTGGCCAGGACGATGACCAGCGCGGCCGGCACCACCGCAAGCCAGCGCCGCCGCACGTCGGGGACGACGAGGACCGGCACGATCGCCACCGTGGCGTAGACGCCCGGCACCCAGGCCCAGAAGGGCACGTAGAAGGCGAGTTCCTGCCCGGGCCACGGTCCGTCGAGGTCGACGTACCCGGTGGCGAGTCCGGAGGCACCGCAGCCCAGCGCGGTGATCGCCAACAGCCAGACGACGGGGTGCCGCGCACGCGGGAGCATCATCAGGACGACGCCGCCGTAGACGACCGCGGTCACGACGTCCATCACCCAGTCGGCCACGTTGGGCGGGGAGATTCCGGTGGCGATCAGCGCCACGACCGCCCCCGCCGACATCGCCCACGCCGATCCGGCGATCAGCCAGGCGACGGCCGCCCACGGGACCCGGATCCGCGGGTACGCCGGTACCACCGGACGACTCGCGGCGTACGAACCGCTCACGGCCTCGCCAGCCGGGATCGGGCGGCTCGCGCCACCGCCGGGCCGATGATGAGCTCGCCCCGGGCGACTCCGCGGATCGCCCGGAGTACGTCGTCGGCCTCGGCGGACTTGAGGAGATAGCCCGCAGCGCCGGCATGCAGCGCACTGGCGACGTGGTCGTCGTCCTCATGCATCGTCATCATCAGCACATTGAGGTCGGGATGGTCCCGGAGCAGCTCGCGGGTGAGGTCGATGCCGGACTCGCCGCCCAGGTCCAGATCCATGAGTACGACGTCGACGCCCCGGGCGATCAGCTCGTGGGCCCCGGCCATGTCGCCGGCCGCGCCGACCAGCTCGAGCCCGTCGAGGGAGCCGAGCAGGCCGGTCATGCCCATCCGGAAGACCGGATGGTCGTCGACGACCGCCACCCGCAGCGTCGCGGTGGGCCGAGCGCTGCCGACGGCGCCGGGCTCGCCGGCGACCCGCTGTTGCAGGATCGCGGTCTCCAGGGCGCCGATCGCCGGGATCGCGTCGACGCCGAGGTCCTCGCGCAGGCTGTCCCGCAGCGTGCGCAGCGCATTCAGTCCGTCGACCTGTCGCTCGGCCCGGACGAGAGCGGCTGCGTAGAGCAGCCAGAGTCGTTCGCGGTGCGGATGCTTCACCGCCTCCACCTCGAGCCGGCGGGCCGCCTCGGCAGCACCGCCGTCGTGCATCCGGATCAGTTCGCGCAGTTCGACGGCGGCGGTGCGCACCTCGCGCAGCCGGGCACGCTCGGCGACGACGTCCGGATCGTCGCCGAGGTCGACGTACGGCTCGCCCCGCCAGGCGGCGAGCGCCTCATCGAGAGCAGCGGCCGCGCCGGCCAGTCCCGCCTCGTCGAGCTCTCCGGCCACGGTCCAGGGACGCTCGGCATCCGCGCGTACGACGTCACCGGCTGTCGCGACCGCCGCCTCCAGGCGGCCGGCGTCGATCGCCTCGGCGGGCACCTGCAGCGAGTACCCGAGCGCCGAGGTCTGGATCACCGTTCCGGCGCCTCGGGGCGCCCGATCCGGCTCGAGGACCTTCCGAAGCCCGGCGACATAGCCCTGCACCGTGACCGCATGACTGGCCGGCGGCTCGTCACCCCAGAGGGAGTCGACGAGGCTCTCGAGGCTGACCGGCGTGCCCGGCCGGAGTGCGAGTGCGGCCAGCAGGCGGCGCGGCTTGGGGGCACCGAGGTCCAGCACCCGGCCGTCGACCTCGACCTCGAGCGGTCCCAGCACGCGAAATCTCACCCGCGAAAGGGTAGCCAGATTCGCCGGCTCTCGTGTGGGGTTCAGTGGGTCCTCCTCGAGTCAGGTGACCACAGCATCACCGGACGCACTGGAGGTGTGCTGGGAGCGGGTTGGAGGCCGCCCACAGTCCGGCCCCACTGCGCGTCCAGTCCCGTCGATCAGGCTGTCGCGAACCCACGACCCAAGGAGCGACAGATGAGAACGAGACCGACGACGACCCGATCCCGGGCCAGGCTGGCGACCATCGCGGCGGCCCTCGCCGTGGCCGCAACCGGGAGCCTCGGCCCCGCGAACCTGTCCGCGTCGGCCGCCACCGGCGGCGGCACGATCACCTACGTGAAGGGCAACAACGTGTGGGTCGCGGCTGCCGACGGCAGCCGGCCCCGCCAGGTGACGACCGGTGGTACGTCGGCATCGCCGTGGCGTTCACCCACGGAGTCCGACGACGGTCACATCGTCGCCGGCCGCGGCCGGCTGATCTACCGGATGGACCAGTGGGGCACCGTGCTCGACGTGCTCGACCCGCCGGACCTGGCAAGCTCGGCCGGCGAGATGCTCGGCGGCGCGCCCGCCCACCTCGCGGTCTCCCCCGACGGGACGAAGATCGCCTACACCTACGAGAAGTACTCCTGTCCCCGCGGCCTCGCCTGCCGGATCCGCTACGTCACGGCCTTCACCTCGGCGACGGCGATGACCGACCCGGACCGATGGGGTGTGACCTTCTACGACAATCCGGCGTGGATCACGAACTCGCGTGTGTCGGTGAACGCCGACCTCATCGACAACATCAACCTCTTCGACCTCGGTCGCGGGCTCACCTTCTGGTTCGACGAGGACGACTACACGACCGACGACCAGCCGCTCTTCGACTTCGAGGTGGCGCGGCACGCGTCGTACGCCACCGCGATCCGCAACACGGGCGACGACGCGCACGCGGTCTTCTACCGGGTCAGCGGCAACTACGCGAACGGCGGACGACCCCCGATCCCGGCAGGACTCTGTGCAACCACACCGGCCCGCGGCATCACGTCACCGACGATCTCCGCAGACGGAGCTCTCGCGGCCTGGCAGGAGCCGAGCGGCGTCTGGACGATGCCTCTGGGGTCGGCGCCCTGCACGGTCGCTCCCCGGCTGGTCGTCGCCGGCGGGTCGGCACCGGCGTACTCACCGGCCGGCCTCCAATCGGCGCGGCCGACGTACACCTTCTCGACCTCGCGGGGAGCGAAGATCCGCGGCACCGCCAAGGTGGGACGGAAGCTGAGCGCGACAGCTCCCGTCCTCACCCCCGCGGCGACCGGCCGCAGCTACCAGTGGCTGCGCAACAACAAGGTCATCAAGGGCGCGAAGAAGGCGACCTACAAAGTCAGCGCAAAGGACCGCGGACGCACGATCCGGGTGCGGGTCACGAGCACCCGAGCGGGCTTCCGGGCGAAGGTCGTCGTCTCGCCGGCGATTCGCGTCAGGCGCTGACCTGGACGACCAGCTTCCCGAAATTCCGGCCGGCGAGCAGTCCGCGGAATGCCTCGATCGCGTTGTCGAGACCGACGACCACGTCCTCGCGATAGCGGACCTCGCCCGACGACACCCAGGCAGCCATGTCGCGCACGAAGGCGTCATGGTGCGTCGGGATGAACTCGTCCTGGATGAAGCCGCGCACGGTCAGGCTCTTCGTGAGAATCTGGCTCATGTACCCGGGAAGCTGGTCGGGACCGGCCGGGATCTCGTGGAGGTTGTAGTTGGCGACCAGCCCGCACACGGGCACGCGCGCGAACTTGTTGAGCCGCCGCGTGACCTCGTGCGCGACCGGGCCGCCGACATTCTCGAAGTAGACGTCGATGCCGTCCGGCGTGGCCGCCCTGAGGTCGTCCCGGAAGGTCGGCGAGCGGTGGTCGACGGCCTCGTCGAAGCCGAAGTCCTCGACGAGCGCCCGCACCTTCTCCGGTCCGCCGGCGATGCCCACGGCCCGTGCCCCCTTGATCCGGGCGATCTGGCCGACGGCCGAACCGACGGGACCGGTCGCCGCGGCCACCACGACCGTCTCCCCCGGCTTCGGGCGGCCGATCTCGAGCAGGCCGCCGTACGCCGTGAAGCCCGGCATCCCGAGGACCCCGAGTGCGGTGCTGGCGGGCGGGCCGTTCTCGTCGATCTTGCGCGTCGCGCGGGCATCGGCGACGGCGTAGGTCTGCCAGCCGGTGTAGGCGAGCACGAGGTCACCGGGGGTACGGCGCTCCGAACGGCTCTCGACCACCTCACAGACGGTGGCGCCGACCATCACATCGCCGAGCTCCACCGGGGCGGCGTACGACTTCGCATCGCTCATCCGACCGCGCATGTAGGGATCGAGCGAGAGGTAGATCGCGCGGAGCAGCACCTGCCCTTCCTGGAGCTCGGGAAGCTCCGTCGTCGTGACCTCGAAGTCGTCGTCGGCCGGCTCACCGACCGGGCGTCGTACCAGGCGGATCTGGGTCGTCGCGGTCACTGGGCGCTCCTCACGTGCTCGACCGGGGTCGGCAACTGAACCGTCCGGCTCACCGTGCAGAGGCGATCGTGGGACAGCTCGATGGCATGGTCCAGTACGCCGCGCGCCGCGTCGCCTGCCTCACCGTCGGGGAACCGGAGGTCGAAGCTGATCCGGAGATTCACCAGGTGGCTGCCGTCGTCGTCGCGCACCTTGTCACCCGAGGTGAGAACGTCGAAGACCTCGGGCTCCGCCCGCTTCCCGGTGATCCCGTCGACATCGATCGCGGAACACCCGGCCAGGGCGGCGAGGAGGAGCTCGACCGGTGTGAAGACGTCGTCGTCGCCGCTCCCGACGGTGATCGTGCCGCCGCGGACATTGGTGGCCGCATAGCGGCCGGCAGTGGTCCGGGTCAGCGAGACGGACCGATAGGTCTTCGGGTCGTGAGCTTCTGCTCCAGCCTGTTGGGTCATGACGCCCACTCTGCCAGCGTCGTCCTCATCCGGCTTCGAGCCCCGGCGCTCAGGCCGGGCGGAGGATCACCACGGGGATCTCGCGATCGGTCCAGTTCGCGTACTTGGCGAAGTCGGCGTACAGATCGACCAACCGCGGCCAGAGACTCGACCGCAGGTCGGGGTCGGCGACGGATGCGATCACCGGGACGTCACGGCTGCCCCTGATGTGGATCCGGGTCGCCGGGCCGGCCTGAAGGTTGTGGAACCACTGCGGATTCGACGCCAGACCGCCCTGGGAGGCGACCACGACCCAGTTCTCGCCGTCGCGGAGGTAGAGCAGCGGAGTGGTGAAGAGCTTTCCCGACTTCCGTCCGCGGTGCTCGAGGAGCAGGGTGGGCACCGGGTGACGAAAGCCCGCCCCGACGCGCCACTTGTTGCCGACCCGGCCGTTCGTCAGCGTGAAGACCCGCACCTGGGTGCGCGCCATGTACTTGATCAGCCGGGCTGCCGCCGGCGAGTCGAGGCCCTGGGGGCGTTCCTCGGGAAGGCCGAAGCGACCCATCGCCGGACTCCTCTCGTCCCGGACGGCGCATGGCCGTCAACGGGACCAGAGTAGAACAAGTTCTAGATCATTGCGGTGGTACTGCCCCGCCGTCGTACCGGACGAGCGGTCCCCGCGGCCCGCTCGCCCGGCGCGGCACTCACTCGGCCGGGGCGTCCGGGCCGCCGGAGATCTGCCGCAGGGTCGCCACGACCGTCACCTCGGGCCAGTGCTTCGCGTGCAGTTCGGCGAAGACCTGCTGGTCGGCGATGGCCTCCTCGAGGGTCTCGTACTGCATCACCGCCCAGCCGCCGACGACCTCCTTGGCCTCGGCGTACGG
>JASLCW010000405.1 GCA_030151765.1 Marmoricola sp. | reverse complement strand
GACTTCACGTGGTAGCCGGCCTCGCCCAGCGTCGCTGCGGCGGAACCGCCCGCGAGCCCGGTGCCGACGACGATGACCTTGATCTTGCGTCGGTTGGCCGGGTTGACCAGGCGGGCGTGCGCCTTGAACTCGCTCCACTTGTCGGCGACGGGGCCGCCGGGGATCGTCGGGTCCACGATCGGCTCACCGAGCGTGTAGTAGCCGGCGGCGTCGTCGCGGCCGTGGCCCGGCCCGTCGTACGACGGATCCGAGGTCGTTGTGGTGTCGGGAAGATCAGTCATGGAAGGGCCTCACTAGTTGATGACGCCGACGGCGATGAAGAGGGGGACCAGGGAGAAGCCGCCCGCGATGATCACGGCCAGCGCGAAGGCGCCCCGCTTCGCGTTGCGGCGGGCCCGGGCGCTGTTGGTCAGACCGAGGGTCTGCAGCGAGCTCCAGATGCCGTGGTGGAGGTGGGCGCCGAGCATCGCCATCGCGGCCAGGTAGATCAGCGTCAGCCACCACACGTTGAAGCTGTGCACGATCAGCTGGTACGGGTTCTTGGTGATGTCCGCGGCCTGGCCGCCGTCGCCCACGTTGATCTTGACGATCGTGAACTCCAGCAGGTGCCAGATGATGAAGAGCAGCAGCGTCAGGCCGCCCCAGCGCATCAATCGGCTGGCCGGGATCGCGCCGGTGTGCTTCTTCACCTGGTACTGGATCGGCCGGGCGGCGTGGGCGCGCATCGACAGCTTCACCGCGCAGCCGACGTGCACGACGAGCGACACGGCCAGTACGACGCGCAGGATCCAGAGGAAGCCGGCGTAAGGCAGGTCGGGCGTCATGAACGTCCGCAGACCCTCGGCGTACGTGTTGTACGCGGACTCGCCCCAGAAGGCGCGCAGGTTGCCGTACATGTGCAGCAGGACGAACAGGACGAAGATGATCCCGCTGATCGCCATCAGGAGCTTCAAGGCGATCGTGGTGCGAGAGGCCCGCGCACCCTTGACCAGGGTGGGGCCGGAGATATCGGTTGCCACGGACGTCACCGTATCGCCCGCGCGCCCTCTTCCCCTCAGGAGGGGTTTAGGTTTGACTCGGCCGTGACGCAGGTCACGCAGGTGACGCAAACGGACGCGAGGAGGCCGGATGGCGACCCAGGTGCCCACCGGAGTACACGGACCGACACGGGCGGAGATCCCGGAGAAGACCCTCCGCACCGACCGATGGTGGCTCTACCCGCTGAGCACCTTCGTGGTCTTCAGCGCCTTCGTCGTCTATGCGACCTGGCGGGCCTTCGCCAATGCCGACTACTACGCGGCGCCGTACCTCTCGCCCTTCTATTCGCCCTGTCTCGGCGACTGCGTGAAGGGCTCCTCTGACTTCGGACAGCCCTTCCACGGTTGGCCTTTGTCGGCTGCGCTGATCATCCTGATCTTCCCGCTGGGCTTCCGGATGAGCTGTTACTACTACCGCAAGGCCTACTACCGGTCCTTCTGGCTGAGCCCGCCGGCGTGCGCCGTCGCCGAGCCGCATGCGAAGTACTCCGGTGAGACGAAGCTGCCGCTGATCCTCAACAACATCCACCGCTACTTCTGGTACGCCGCGGTCGTGGTCGGCGTGATCCTCACGTACGACGCCGTCCTGGCCTTCCGCAACAGCCAGGACGAGTGGTTTCACATGGGCCTGGGCACGGTCGTCCTGTGGGTCAACGTCGCCCTGATCTGGCTCTACACGCTCTCGTGCCACTCCTGCCGGCACATCGTCGGCGGCCGGCTGCGCAATTTCAGCAAGCACCCGGTCCGCTACAAGCTCTGGACGCAGGTCTCGAAGCTCAACACTCACCACTCCAAGTTCGCGTGGTACTCGCTCTTCTCCGTGGCGATCGCGGATCTCTACATCATGCTCGTCGCCAACGGCACCATCACCGACCCGAGGTTCTTCTGAACACCCCACGGACTTCTCAGCTCCCCCGCTTCGCTCCTCCGCTGACAACTCCGCGGGGACCCCGAAAGGCAGCTCATGACTAACCCGCAGGAAACCCGCCACCCGATGACCGGCAACGAGATGTCCGGCGAGGCCGAAGGCGGCATGGAGCGGCACCAGTACGACGTGATCGTGATCGGTGCCGGCGGCTCCGGCCTCCGTGCCGCGATCGCCGCGCACGAGGCCGGGGCGAAGGTCGGTGTGGTCTGCAAGTCCCTGCTGGGCAAGGCGCACACGGTGATGGCCGAGGGCGGCGCCGCTGCCGCCATGGGCAATCTCTATCCCGAGGACAACTGGCAGGTGCACTTCCGCGACACCATGCGCGGCGGCAAGATGCTCAACAACTGGCGGATGGCGCAGATCCACGCGCAGGAGGCGCCGGACCGGGTCATGGAGCTCGAGGACTGGGGCGCGCTCTTCGACCGCACCCCCGACGGGCTGATCTCGCAGCGCGACTTCGGCGGCCACCGTTACGCCCGGCTGGCGCACGTGGGTGACCGCACCGGCCTGGAGATGATCCGCACCCTGCAGCAACGCCTCGTGGCCCTGGGCATCGACGTCTTCATGGAGTGCACGGTCACCGACCTTCTCAAGACGGACGGCGCGATCTCCGGCGCCGTCGGCTACTGGCG
>JASLCW010000471.1 GCA_030151765.1 Marmoricola sp. | reverse complement strand
AGTAAGAGAAAACTGTACCGCCTCCGCTTCTTCCACCCTAGGGAGTTCTGGAAACTCTTCATCACTTACACCATTAATTGTTGATGAGTAATTTGCCGACGTAATAACAATCTTCGAATCAACCACTTCAATCGTCACTGTATCCTTCGGAAGATTGCCAACGAAGTCACTGATAAGTCGAGCTGGGGCAGTAATCGAGCCAGGTTTCTCTACTTTTGCGCCAACTCTTTCAGTTAAGGCTAGTTCAAGGTCAGTTGCTGCCACGTACAGCTGCTTACCGTCGGTCCTAAGCAAGATATTTCCTAAGATAGGTAGCCCACTTCGGGTACTCGCAATTCTACTTGCTGCATTAAGTGCACGTGCTAATTTTTCCTGAGTTGTACTTATCTTCATTATTAGAATCCTTTCAATTTTTTATGGAGTGTTAGTAGATATAGGCTCTGTGGAAAGCGTGGATAAAGGCCGTATCTCATCTGTAAATTAACTATTCTAGTATGTTGAAAAGGCAGGGGAGTAATAGAGGCTTTTACTGTGTATAGTTGGGTAGTTTTCCGACTACTACGTAGGATGTAAAGAACAAATCCACAGTATAGTGATTTTAATACACGTACTATACTATGAGATGTTCGCACGATACGCACACCTTTTCCACACCTAGGCATACAATCTCTCCCGAATTTCGGCAATCTGTTCACGGATTGCAACATCGAGTTTTTGCGATTTTTCAATTTTCTCCACGGAGTGTATAGCTGTGGTGTGATCTTTACGTCCAAGTTCCTGAGCAATCTTTGGAAAACTTAAATGAAGTTCGCTACGAAGAAGGTACATGGCTACTTGGCGAGGTAATACAATATGCTTACTACGTTTAGCGCTGCAAATTTCATCACTACTAAGCTCGAAATACTTTGCGGTACGATCAATTACTTGCTTGGGGGTGAGGTAGTGAGGACGGGTGCGCCTTGTATTGCCAACAAGGCCTTCGGCGGTGGTGATATCTGGGGTAATGCCGCGCATTTCCGCATAGGCGAGTAGTTGATTCAGTACTCCCTCAAGCTCACGAATGTTCGTTTTTACGGTACTCGCTAAATACTCAATTGTTTCATTGTCGAGCGGTATGCCGGCCGCCGCTGATTTTGACTGCAAGATAGCGCACCGTGTTTCATAGTCCGGCATTTGAATATCAATAGACATACCCCATTCGAAACGGCTACGTAGTCGCTCGGTAAGGGTTGGAATACTTCTCGGTGGCTTATCACTCGAGATAATTATCTGTTTGTTGGCCTGATGAAGCGCATTGAAAGTATGGAAGAATTCTTCTTGAGTTGCCTGCTTGCCAGCGATAAACTGCATGTCATCAATAATAAGTACGTCAACATTGCGGTATTTATCAGAAAACCCTTTCTTTTTAAAACGTACATGATCGAGAAATTCTTTCACAAACGTTTCAGAGCTGATATAGAGAATCGATGTCTCTGGTCGGAGTTTGCTTATTTCGTTGCCAACTGCCTGAATAAGGTGGGTTTTTCCAAGTCCTACGCCGCCATACAGAAAGAGCGGGTTATACTTTGTGCCTATTTCATGAGCTACCGCCTGACAAGCAGAATAAGCCAAATCATTACTTGCGCCTACAATGAATGAATCAAAAGTATAGCGCGGATTAAGTGTTGTTGATGGTAGTGGTGAGCGTGTATGGGAAGTTGTTCTTGGTGTAGTTTTTTCAAGCGTTGTTTCGCGTGAAATAACCGGCCGCTTCGCAGAGGTTTTTACTGTATAAAGAATTTCTTTTGGCGAAAGTCCATTATTTGCAAGAATAGAGCGGATTTGTGGATCAAACTTTACTTCAAATTGTCGTTTTGCGAAAATATTTGGGACGGCAATAGTGACACGTTCCTCGGAAGCTTCAATAAGCTCTGTATTTTTATACCATGTCACGAAAGTTGCCCGGGGCACAGAAATCTCAATTTCGCCCAAAACATCGTTCCATACTATGGCTTGTGTCATAAACCCTTTCGCTTCCCTCGTCAAATAATGTCTAAAACTATCCATAAGTATACGAGATACATGAGTTATCCACAACCATTAGGGTAACTAACCCGAATAGAAGTTTTAGAAGTAAAGTTTTCCACAACGGATATCAACAAGAGGTGGAGGTGTGGAAAAGGAGCGTGCAAATGTGGAAAACTAATCATGTGAAAAACCCAACAAGGGGCTGTCCTTGAAAAAAAGACAGTAATTCGGTATAATTTACTCTTGTTATGCCAAAAAGAACACATCAACCACACAAGCGCCATCGTGCGAAGACTCATGGCTTTCGTGCGCGAGTTGCCACTAAGACAGGACGTGCAGTTATTAAACGACGCCGAGCAAAGGGTCGAGCACGGATCACTGTCTAAATGACATAAAAACACCCCGGAGTAAAATCCAGGGTGTTTTTCTTGGTATTATAGGTATATATGCTTGCACAGAGGTATCGATTTCATGGCCACAACTCTCTTCGTTATGTATATAAAAACGGCGAAGCGGTACGTTCTCAGCTTCTCGTCATAAAATTTAATAAAAATCCACGAAGGCGACATTCTCGTGTTGCGGTAGTAGTAAGTAAGAAGATATGGAAACGTGCCGTGGGACGAAACCGGATCAGACGCCGTTTGTATGAACTGCTGCGGCACGAGCTGCCACACATCACCGAGCCTACTGATATTGTATGTATCGTATCCTCACCTGATATATATACTGCAACACCCGATGAGCTTGCCCAGTATCTACATAACATGCTTGTATCTGCTAACATCTATAAGACAGGGCCGCAAAGTTGTATAATTGGGTAAATATAAGAGCCGGAAGTGAGCGTAAGGGAATCTCTTTGATCTATTAATACTGCAGTCAATGTTTAA
>JASLCW010000339.1 GCA_030151765.1 Marmoricola sp. | reverse complement strand
GCGACGTCGGCGAAGGTGGTCTTGGGCATGTCCTTGCTGATCAGCTTCGCCTTGGACTTGGCGAACTGCATGACCCGGCCGCCGCCACCCTGCACCTGGTTCATCAGGAAGATGAAGAGGATCGCGAGCAGCACGAAGGGCAGCACCGTCGACAGCAGCGACGACAGGATGCCCGGGCGCGAGACGTCGGTCGAGTACTTCGCGATCTTGCCCGCGTCGACCTGCTTCTGGACCAGGTTGGCGAGCCCCACCTGCTGACCGTCGACCCAGAAGGCGTATTCCTTCTTGCCGCTCTTCAGCGTGACCTGGATCTTCTGGTCACCACCGTCGACGAAGGTCACCGACTTCACGTCGCCGCTCGTCAGGTGCTTCACCAGGGTCGACGTACTGACCTCGGTGTAGCCGCCGTTGGGAACCAGGTACTGGAGCGCGAGCAGGACACCGACCAGAGCCAGTACCGCCCACACCCAGGGGCCACGCAGAATTCGCTTCACCCCGGCATCCTCTCAGGTTGCCCCAGCGGTCACGAATAGACGTGCGGCGCGAGGGTCCCGATGGACCGCAGATTGCGGTAGCGCTCCTGGTAGTCGAGCCCGTAGCCGACCACGAATTCGTTGGGGATGTCCCAGCCGACGTACTTGACGTCGACCGGCATCTGCAGGGCCTCCGGCTTGCGCAGCAGGGTGCAGATCTCGACGCTCGCGGGATCGCGGCTGGCCAGGTTGGAGGTCAGCCAGGACAGCGTCAGGCCGGTGTCGATGATCTCGTCCACGATGATCACGTCGCGGCCGCTGATGTCGGTGTCGAGGTCCTTGAGGATGCGTACGACGCCACTCGACTTGGTACCCGAGCCGTACGACGTCACCGCCATCCAGTCCATCTCGATGTGCCTCGAGAAGGAGCGGGCGAGGTCGGCCATGACCATGACCGCGCCGCGCAGGATGCCGACGATCAGGATCTCGCGGCCCTCGTAGTCGGCCTCGATCTGGCGGGCCATCTCGCCGAGCCGGTCCTGGATCTGCTGCTCGGTGAAGAGCACCTTGGTGAGGTCACCGTCGATATCGGCGTGGTCCATGTGGGAAGCCTCCCATATCGGTCAGGGAAGTTCGCTGGCGACCGCGTGGTTGTGGTTTCCATGCGGCTGTCCGTCCTCGACCTGGTGCCGGTGCGCACCGACCAGACCACCTCCGAAGCCCTGCGCGCGAGCATCGCCCTCGCGGGCGTCGCCGACGACCTCGGCTACACCCGCTACTGGCTCGCCGAGCACCACAACATGCCTGCGGTGGCGGCCACCAACCCGCCGCTGCTGATCGCGATGGTCGCGGCCGCGACGACGCGGATCCGGGTCGGCTCGGGCGGGGTGATGCTGCCCAACCACGCCCCCTTCGTCGTGGCCGAGCAGTTCGCGCTGCTGGAGGCGGCGTACCCCGGGCGGATCGACCTGGGTATCGGCCGCGCGCCCGGCAGCGACCAGGTGACCCGCTATGTGCTCCGGAACGGCGCCGGCGACGAGGAGATCGTCAACCGCTTCCCGGAGTACGTCGACCAGGTCGGCACGCTGATGTCGCGCGAGGGCGCCGGGGTGACCGTGGCGGGCCGGACCTTCGGGATGCATGCCACGCCCCGCGCCACCTCCCGGGCGCCGATCTGGCTGCTCGGCTCCTCGGACTACTCGGCCCGGGTCGCCGCCGAACGCGGGCTGCCCTATGTCTTCGCGCACCACTTCTCGGGCCAGGGGACCGCCGAGGCGCTGGAGCTCTATCGCTCGACCTTCCGGCCCTCGGCGGCGCTGCAGGAGCCGCGCACCTTCCTGACGGTCAATGCGGTCGTCGCCGACACGGCCGAGCAGGCTCGCGAGCTGGCCCTGCCCAATCTGCGTTCGATGATCCGGCTGCGCACCGGAGGCGCGCTGACCGCTCAGGAGACGGTCGACGAGGCCCTGGCGGCCGGGATCGCACCCGAGCACGAGTCACTCGGCGAGGCGATGCTGTCGCGCTGGGTGGTCGATGCACCCGGCGCGGCCGCGGAACGGATCCGGTCGCTGGCGGCGTCGTACGACGTCGACGAGGTGATGGTCCACCCCGTCGCCGGCGCCACCACCGGCACGCCGGCCGACGCGTCACCTGCCCGCGAGCGGACGCTCCGTCTCCTCGCCGGGGAGTTGCTCGGGAAGGGATGACATCCCGGGACCGTCCGCCCGAACGGTCGGCAGTCCGGCATCACGCCAGGCGGCGAATCCGCCGACGACATCGGTGGCTCGGCGTACGCCCAGTTCCTGGAGCGCCGCCGCGGCGAGGCTGGAGGCATGCCCCTCGTTGCACATCACGATGACCGGCAGGTCCCGGCTCGCGATGTCGAGCCGGCTCTCGCTCGCCGGGTCGAAGCGCCATTCGAGGACGATCCGCTCGACCAGAAGCGCGCCCGGTACGCCGCCGTCACGCTCCCGATCCGCCTGGGGACGGATGTCCACGAGCACCGCGCCACGACGGAGCGCCCGAGCGGCCTCGCCCGGCTCGAGCCGGGCCAGGACATCCCGGGCCACCGCGAGTCGTGCCTCGACAGTCATCGGCGAGGGCCCTCCTCCGGATCGTCGGTGACGACCGTCTCGAGCACGGCGAGGTCGCCCGTCGCCGTCGTGGCGTAGTAGGTCATCGACTCCAACGGCGGCGAATAGGCATGGATGCTGACCGCGACACGATCCTCCGCGATCACGTCGTGGATGTCGCCGACCGGCACCGTCGCGATGCTGCCCTGACGACGGCGGTGCCGCTGCACCCGACCGGAGCGGGTGGCCCGCACCTCGGTCAGCCCCCCTTCGACCACGGCGAAGGCGGCCGCCGAGGCGCCGTGGTCGTGGAACTCGGTCGTGTGTCCGGGGAGCCACGACAGCAGCCAGACGTCGACCCCCTCGGCACTCTCGAGTCGCGTCCACCAGCGGTCGGCACCGGGTGCCGGATAGCGCAGCAGGGCACGCCAGGAGTCCGGGTCCTCGGCGTACGCGCGGACCAGGGCGGCGAGCTCGGAGAGCGACAGTGAGGTCGCCGGAGGGCGCAGGGAAGTGTCGGTCATGGATTAACTGTAGTTATTGACTCGACTTACTTCAAATACGGGTTCTCCGGAAGCGGAGCAGATTCCCCTCGCGGTACGCCGTGAGGTGGCCCGGGAGCTGGATCTGCCGGCCCGCGCCCGACCCGGGGAGGATTTCTGCCAACGCGAGGACGTGCTCACGGGTGAGGTCGGAGGCAAGGGCTCCGGCCGCGAGCGCGATCAGGCGCAGCACTCTGGTCTGCACGCCGGGCAGCCGGGCGAGCATCTCCAAACGAACGGCGTCCCAGCCGCCCTCGAGCCGCGCCTCCTCCAGAGCGAGCGCGGCCTCGTCGTCGAGCGCGTCCACGTCGTCACGTACGGCGTCCGCGGTGCGCGCCAGCGCCGCCGCGATGCCCGGCCCCAGCTGCTCCTCGAGCATCGGCATCACCGTGTGCCGGATCCGGGAGCGGACGAAGCGGGGATCCGCGTTGTGCGGGTCCGACCACCACTCGATGCCCTCGGCGCGGCAGGCCGCCTCCGTTTGGGCCCGGGTGATCTCCAGCAGCGGCCGCAGGAAGCGCACGCCGTCGCGCTCGAACGCGCGGCGCATTCCCGCGATCGAGCGCCCGCCCGAACCCCGGGTGAGGCCGAGCAGCACCGTCTCGGCCTGGTCGTCGAGGGTGTGACCCAGCAGGATCTCGTCCGCCCCGAAGTGCTCGGCGAGCTGGGAGAGGGCGGCGTACCTCGCCTCACGCGCGCCGGCCTCGATCCCGCCCGGACCGGGGTCGACCTCGACGCGAATCGAGGCGGTCTCGTCGGCGCCCATGCGGGCCATCTGCGCCACCACGCGGGCGGTGTGGTCGGCGGAACCTTCCTGCAGCCCGTGGTCGACGACGACCCCGATCACCCGGAAGGGGGCCTTCCTGGCTTCGAAGATCGTCGCGGCCAGCAAGGCCAGGGAATCGGCACCGCCGGAGCAGGCGACCAGGACACAGCCGCCGTCGCGGACATCGGGACTCCAGACACCACCCTTGCCGTCCGCCAACAGACCCAGCTCCCGGCGTACGGCGAGGCGACAGGCCGCGACCGCGGGGTCCGGGCCGGTCACGTCAGCCGTGCACCCGGCGTACCCAGGCGGCCGGGTCGTGGATCTCCGCGGTGCTGGGCAGGTTGTCCGGCGCCGCCCACACCGCGTTGAAGCCGTCCATGCCGACCGTGTCCACGCACTCGCGCACGAAGACCGCGCCGTCGCGGTACTGCGCCATCTTGCGGTCGAGTCCGAGCAGCTTGCGCATGATCCGGTCGAGGGTGCCGATGCCCTTGCGGCGCTCGTTGAACTGGGTCCGGATGTGGTCCACGCTCGGGATGACCTCGGGCCCGACGCCGTCCATGACCACGTCGGCATGGCCCTCCAGCAGGCTCATCACTCCGGTGACCCGGTCGATGATGGCGCGCTGCTCGGGGCTCGCGAAGAGCTCCAGCAGGCTGACCTCGCTGCGACCGGTCATGCCCTCGGCCATCCGCTTCACGGCCTCGCCGATCATCTCCGCCGGGTCGGAGCGGACCGCGCCGATGATGGCGTCGATCTCGGAGCGCAGATGCCCGCGCATCCACGGTACGGCGGTGAACTGGACCCGGTGCGTCTCCTCGTGGAGGCAGACCCACAGCCGGAAGTCGTGCGGGTCGACGCCGAGCTGCTGCTCGACGTGCACGATGTTGGGCGCGACCAGGAGCAGCCGGCCGGCCTCGCCGGGTACGTCGTTCGAGGCTGACACAGTGTGGAAGGGATCGAACTGGCCGAGCACCTTGCCGGCCAGGAAGCCGAGCATGCCGCCGACCTCGATGCCGGTGACCCGCGAGCCGATCGCGCGGGTCAGGCCCGTGGGCGCACCGCGGCCGCCCTGCAGGGAGTCGACGAGCGGAGCCGAGATGTCGGCGAAGGCATCGGCATTGGCGCGCACCCAGCCACCGCGGTCCACGACGAGCACCGGCGCGGTGTTCTCGGCCGCGTGGAGGCCGGTGAAGTCGCGCACCAGCTGGGAGGACTTCTCCGCGTCGGCACGCAGCTCGGCCACGCAGCCGGCGGCCTCCGCGGCCGGGATCTGCGGTCCGTCGCCGGCGAGCTTCGTCCCCAGCCGTACGGCGAGCTCCCAGTCGATCATCGACGGCGCATCTGTCATGGGGCCAAACCTACGGGGAGGTGCCGCAGGAGCAAGCGCCGAGCGTGGCGGTGAGGGCATCGAGCGCGGCCCGGGCGGCGAGCGTGTCCTCGGGTCGGATCTTGTCGGCCATGAAGGCGAAGACGATCTGGTCGCCGTTGAGATCGGCGGCGATTCCCGCCAGCGCACTGACTCCGGTGAGAGTGCCGGTCTTGGCGCGCACCCGGCCGAGACCCGCATGCGGTGCCTCGACATAGCGGCCGCCGAGGGATCCGGTGAATCCGGCGACGGGCAGTCCGGTGACCACATCGCGCAGGTTGTCCTGCCCGGGCCCGGCGGCGAGCCGGATCACGTCGACCAGCGTCCGCGGGGAGATGCGATTGCGCCGCGACAGTCCGCTGCCGTCGTACAGGCTGAGGCCCGTGGTGTTCACACCCAGCGCGGTGAGCGTCTTCCGTACGGCGTCCGCACCGCCCTTGTAGGAGGCCTTGTGCTCCACGGCCAGGCCCACATGCCGGGCGACGACCTCGGCGGCGTTGTTGTCGCTGACATCGAGCAGGCGCTGCACGATCTGGCCCAGGGGCGCGGAACGCACGCTGGCGACCGCGGTGGCGCTGCCCGGCGTGACGACGTCGGTCGCCTTGCCCTGCACGCGGATGCCCCGCGCGCGCAGCTGCGTGGCGAAGACCTCGGCAGCGGCCGCCGCCGGATCGGCCACATAGCCGCGCGGACCCTTGGCCTCGTCGACCCACAGCGAGGAGATCGGGGGCACGACATGGTCGGCGAGATAGCTCGCCGGCCAGGTGGGTGAGACCGCCGGGCCGGTGAAGAGGTGGTCGTCGTAACGCAGCCGGATCGCCTTGATGCCCTGCTGCCGGAGGGCCTTCGCGGTCAGCGCCGCCAGCCGGTCGGTCGTCGCCGGGGCGGGCAGGCCGCGGGCGGTCTTCGCCGTACTGGCGAGGTAGGGATCGCCGCCGCCGACCAGGACCAGCCGACGGGTACCGGGGACGAGACGGACCGAGGTTCTGAAGGTCGCCATCGGCCCGAGGACCTGCAGTGCCGCTTCACTGGTGAGCAATTTCGTGGTCGACGCCGGCGTCAGCGTCCCCGAACCCCGCTGGAAGAGCGCCTGGCCGTCGAGGCCGGCGACCAGGATGCCGACGTGATGGCCGAGCGCCTTCTCGGGGAGCAGGCGCTTCAGCGCGGCGGCGATCTTGGCGGCCGAAGGGGCACCCGAGTCGAGGGCCGCGGCGACCGGCCGGGCGAGCGCCTGCTCCGGCAGTTTGAGGCCGACCGGGGCGGCGATCTCGGCGGGGGTGTCCGTCGTGATCAGGCCGAGACTGCGGCCGGCCCGACCGAGCGCGTCGAAGCGCCACTGACCCACTCCGGCGACGATCGCCAGCACGACGACGAGGCTCAGGAGCACCCACGGCCACCGGCGTCGAGTCGTCGATCGAGCCGGGCGGCGTTGCTCGCGTATGGACAGCGCTCTATCCTTCCCCCTGCGGCCAGCTGGCTCGATGGAGACTAGCCCCGTTCGGCAATGGAGCAGACAGAAGGGCCTTGGCGTGGAGTTCGACGTACTGGTGGAGATCCCGAAGGGAAGCCGGAACAAGTACGAGGTCGACCATGA
>JASLCW010000322.1 GCA_030151765.1 Marmoricola sp. | reverse complement strand
CCCAGGCGATGCTCAACGCGGGTGCCAACGACCTCGGCGGCACGCTGATGGAGGAGACCATCTCCCGGATGGCCGGCTCCGAGCACGGCTCCGCCAAGACCGTCGCCGAGCTCGAGGAGATCGGCCAGGGCATCGGCCGGCCCGTCGTACAGCGGACGACGACGTACGGCCGCCCCTGAGATTCAGCCCAGAGTGACCGGCAGCGATTCGACGCCGTACACGATCGACTTCGCGTGGTACTCCAGCTCGCTGGGGTCGACCGCCAGCTTCATGTTGGGGAAGCGCTTGGCCAGGGCCGGATAGGCCGCCCGCAGCTCCATCCGCGCCAGCTCGGCGCCGACGCAGCGGTGCAGGCCGAAGCCGAAGGCGAGGTGGTTGGAGGAGGCGGCGCCGGGGGCGAAGAGCTCGCCGTCGGTACGACGAGGGTCGCGGCTCGCGGCGGGCAGGTGCGCCAGCATGATCGAGCCCTTCTTGATGGTGTGGCCGCCGACGACCACGTCCTCCTTGGCGAAGCGCGGGAAGGCGACCTGGACGACCGCGAGGTGGCGGAGCAGCTCCTCGACGATCGGGTCGACGGACTCGGGGTCCTCGGCCAGCTGCTTCCAGAGTTCCGGCTTCTGCAGCAGTACGACGGTGCCGAGCGCGAGCATCGAGGCACTCGTCTCCATGCCGCCGTTGAAGGCGCCGTCGGCGAGTCCGCCGAGGTCGAAGTCGTTGATCAGATCGCCGCTGTCGCGGATGATCTGGCCGATCAGGCCGTCGCCGGGGTCGTTGCGCTGGCGCGCGGTCTCGGCGAGCAGGAATTCTCGTGACCCGCTGATCGCGCCGATCGCGCCGGCGCCGCCCTCGGACATGTCGAAGCGGGCGGTGCCGAGTTCGCGGAAGGTCTCGCGCTGGTCGTCGGGCAGGCCGAGCAGATCGCAGATGACGCGGAAGGGAACGGGGAAGGCGAAGGTCTTCACCAGGTCGACCACGCCGTTCTCGTCGACGGCGTCGTAGGTCTCCTGCAGTTGCTTGTCGATGATCTCTGCGATGCCCGGCTTGAGCCGCTCGAGCCGGCGCATCGTGAACTCGGGGGTGAGCAGCTTGCGCTGTCTGGTGTGCTCGGGCGGGTCGGTGAAACCGAGGCCACCGATGTCGCCCGACTCGACATCGCCGCTCTTGCCCATCAGCGGGCGGATGTCGGTGGAGTGGTTCACATTGCCGAGGACCTCGCGAGCCTCGTCGTACCCGGTGACCAGCCAGATCTCCAGCCCCATGAAGGAGGCCAGCTTGCGCACCGGGTCGTCCTCGCGGGCGTCGGTGATCTTCCGCGTCGGGTCGACACCGTCGCGCGACAGCGGCCAGGCGACCTTGTCGGGGATCTTGTCCAGCTTGGACAGATCGACCCCACCCGCCTTGGCGATCAACTTGTTGCGAACGGCGTCTTTCAGTGCCGCGACCAGACCCATCAGCCGGATTCCTCTCGGTTTCGGGCTGCCAGCCTAGTCTCTCGGCGTCGAGAGACCGGCATTGACCTGTTCGCTCACGTGAGCGGCGGGCCACCCGCCTTGCGGATCGCGTCCTCGACGACATTGTTGAGCCGGGCTGCGACGGGCCAGCCGGCGTAGTGGGCGAGGAAGACGACGATCTCGCGCAGCGCCTCGGCGTCGAGTTCGCCGTTGCCGAGGGCGGCGGGGACCTGGATCTCGAGGACGTCGGGGCCGGAGACGGCGAGCATGCCGATCAGCAGCAGCCGGCGGTCGCGGTCGGTCAGGCCGGGGCGGTTCCAGATCTCGCCGAAGAGATGGTCGGCGGTGTAGCCGAAGAAGGCACCGGGGCCGTCCTGGAAGTCGAAGCCGTAGACCTCGCCCATGCGCCGCAGGTTCTGCTCGCGATCGGTCATGCGCCGATCCCGAGGCGCGCGGCCAGCTTGTCCATCGAGGCGACGACGACCTCCTCGGCGGCGTCGGGAACGCCCCAGATGAGTTCGTCGATCTCGGCGGCCGCCCACTCCGCGAAGTCCTCCGGGGTCGGCTTCTTGGCGACGAGCACGTGCACCGCGGGCCTGCCCTCCCGGCCGGCATCGGCCCAGGCCTGACGCAGCGCGGTCACCTTCTCGCCGATCCCGGACTCGATCGGCGTGGTCATCCAGCCGTCCGCGTTGGCGGCGATCCAGGCGAAGGTCTTGGGTCCCCCGCCGGCGCCGATGATGACGGGGACGTGCGCCTGCGCCGGCTTGGGCCAGGCCCACGAGGGTCCGAACTTCACGAACTCGCCGTCGTACGACGCCTCCTCCTGCGTCCAGAGCGCCCGCATCGCCTCGACGTACTCGCGCAGGACGGTACGACGCTTCCCCGCCGGAACGTGGTGGTCCTCGAGCTCGTCGGTGTTCCACCCGAAGCCGGCACCGATGGTGACCCGGCCACCGGAGAGGTGGTCGAGGGTCGCAATGCTCTTCGCCAGCGTGATCGGGTCGGACTCGACAGGAAGCGCCACCGCGGTCGAGAGCCTGATCCGCTCGGTCACGGCCGCCGCCGTCGCCAGCGACACCCACGGGTCGAGCGTGCGCGTGTAGCGGTCGTCGGGCAGTTCCTCGCCACCGGTCGGGTGCAGCGCGTCGCGGCGTACCGGGATGTGGGTGTGCTCGGGGACGTAGAAGGTGTCGAAGCCACGCTCCTCCGCGGCCTTCGCCGCAGCCGCGGGCGCGATCCCGCGATCGGAGGTGAACAGCACGATTCCGTGACGCATCAGACCGCCTCATGGTGGAGGGAGAGAACGATGGACAGACTACTGGACAGGTGTCCAGTAGTTCTAGGCGCAGTCAGCTCTTCACCACGGCGTCGGCGGGATCCGGTCGACGGAGGTCCAGGAGGCCTCGGGGGCGAGGCGCTCGGCGGTACCGGGCCCGATCACCCACTCGGGGGCGATGCCGACCTCACGGCAGAAGTCCTCGGCCCGCAGCTCGGCAAGGCGGGCGCGCAGGCGGGTCAGGTGCTGAGTGGCCTCACTCAGGTTGGTGAAGTCATAGCGCAGCACGGTCTCGGCATTGTCGCGGCGGCAGAGGAAGACCGCACACGACTGCCGGTGGTTCCGCTTGCCCCACGCGAGCAGCATCGAGACCGGTCCGGAGCGGGTGAACTCACCACGTACGTCGAACCAGCGCCAGGCTCCGTCTTCCATCGATCCGCACCTCGAAGACGGCAACTAACCGCGGGGATGACAAAGACGACAAGCGGTGAGCGCGCCATTGTCGGGACCGACCGGGTTGAGGTCGTCACGACCGACGAGGAGCTCGCAGTCGGCACGGTGCAGCGTCGTACCGTCACCGGCGGTGACCAGGATCGAGCCCGGATTGCGTTCGGCGGCGGGCGGCGGCGGGGGCACCGCGGGCAGCACCTGCGTCGCAGCCTGGCCGGTCCCCTGGGCCGCCCAGGGCTGAACGGGCTGCGCCGGCGGAGCCGACTGGACCGGCTGAACCGCGACCGGCTGGGCCGGAGCGGCATGCGCCACCGCGTCGGCCAGGACCAGCAGCGTGTCGGAGAGCTGCTTCGAGGCCGCCTTCTGGTCGGCCGCCACCCGGGCCAGCCAGGCACCGAAGTAGAGGAAGCCGCCGACGAAGGTCAGGCCGAGGCCGAGCACGCCACCGGAGATGAGATAGGTCATCTGCTGGTACTGGTACGGCGTGTGCGCGACGCCGTACCAACCGAGACCGATCACGATCAGACCGCCCGGCAGCAGTACGGCGCCCGCAGCGAAGAGCAGCAGGTGCAGCAATTGCGCGTTGTCGCCGACCAGCGGGGCGATGCCGGCCCGGCTGCCCGCCCGCGGCAGGGAGCCCGCACTCGTGGCACTCGTGGGAGCACTCGTCATGTCATTCACACCTTCCGTAGGTCGGGAAGTCCCGATTGCAGTCCGTGCGCGCACGCTCCCGCGCCGCCGAAGACACCGGCCATTCCGCGCCGCAGCCACCAGCCGACACCACCGGCCAGCGCGAATCCGGCCAGCGCGAGCGCACCGGGCAGGCCGCCGACGCCGGGCAGCCCGGGTGCCGAGGAGGTCGTCTTGATCGGCGTCGAGACGCTCGGCACCGGACCGGCCGCAGTGGGTGCACCGAGGTCACCTGTCCCGCCGGAACCACCGCCACCCGTGCCACCCGTCGTGGGCGTGGTCGGCGTCGTCGGCGGCGGCACCTGCGTGGTCGAGCCCGGGTTGCCGCCCATGTCCACATTGGGCACGACCTGTGCACTGCTCGTCACCTCGCCCAGCTTGACCACGAGCTTCGGGTGCGCGTCGAGCGCGGCCAGCAACAGACTCTTCACCTGACCGGCCGAGTCGGGGAACTGGTTGATCAGATCGCCCAACGGCAGCTTGTCGAGGGAGAGCAGCTTCAGCACCGGCGCGGTGTCGATCGTGACCGTCGGTCCGTTCGCGGACGACGAGGCCTGTGGCCCGGAGGTCTGCTTCGCCGGCTTGGGCAGCGAGATCGAGATGCCCAGGCTCTCCAATGCCTTCACCGGCGCATCGGGCAGGCCGGGGATCGCGGTGACACTGCCGGCGGCCTCGATGCCGTCGCTGGTGAACTTGAAGGGCGTGCCCGCGATCGTCAGGCCGCCGTACGTCGCCTTCGGGGTCGTCGAGCCACCGGTCAGCTTGCTGGTCGACGTCGAGCTCACGGTGATGCCCTCGAGCTTGACCAGTCCTCCGAGCAGGTCGACCTCGCCGATCTGACTGGTCCCGGTCGAGGTCACCGAGTCACTCGCGTACGACGTACGACTAGAGGCGCTCATGCCGCCGACACTGATCAGGAGGCTCAACGCGCCAAGGGGATTCGCCGCCGCCGTCGGGTCGGCATTGGTCGAACCGCCGAGCAGGCCGCCGAGAGCCGCGAGATTGCCCTTCTGCAACTGGTCGAGCAGGTTCGAGGTGCTGCTGCTCGACGAGTCGTCCCCGGCGACCTGACCGGCCGTCGAATAGCCGGCGCGCGCAACGGCTCCCTTGTCGTTGACCGCAACGCGCCCGATCATCCCGGGCAGGAACTCCTGCGTCTGCGAGGACGGCGTACCGGGTGACTGCGCGTTGACCTGCGCCGGATACCCGGCCTCACCGAGTTGCGAGGGCAGGCCCAACTGCTCGACGAAGGTCTTGAGGCCTTCGCCCACCGGCCCTCCGGGCCACATCGCCGACGCACGCGCGGTCGACGAGGGGCCTGACGTACCCGCCACATGTGTGTAGGAGAAGTCGAGCTCCACCTGTGGGTCCGCCGGGATCGGGATCGCCGGCTCGTGCACCTCGATGCGCAGCGGCGTCGCCGAGGCATCGGCCGAGAAGCCCCCGTACGAGGGCGGTGCATCGTCCGCCTGTGCCGGCAAAGCGACCGGCACCGTGGTCAACACACCCACCGCCAGCACTGCTCCGAGGATCGGAAGCCTGCTCATGAGGCGACACCTCCCAGCATCACGTCGGCCATCATCTTCTGGATCTCGTCGGGCTCTCCGCTCGCCACGATCCGCCCTCCCGTCATCACCGCCGCGTAGTCGGAGATCCGCAACGCAGTGCGCGCGAACTGCTCGACCACGAGGATCGAGACGCCCGAGCGGGCGATCTCGGCAACCGTGTCGTAGAGCTCCTCGACGATCAGCGGCGCCAGGCCCATCGACAGTTCGTCGAGGAGCAGCAGGGCCGGATCCGAGGTCAGCGCCCGCGCCAGCGCGAGCATCTGCTGCTCGCCACCGGACATCGTCCCGGCGAGCTGGTAGCGGCGTTCGTGCAGCCGCGGGAAGTAGGAGTACGCCGTGTCCAGCACCTGCGCCTCGGAGACACCGGCGTACGACATCAGCCGGAGGTTCTCCTCGACGGTCAGGTTCGGGAAGACACTGCGCCCCTCGGGGATCGTGGTCAGGCCGACGCGGGCGAGCTCCTCCGGACGGGCATCGCGAACACTCACGCCGGCCATGTGGATGTCGCCCTCGGTGTGCGGCATCTGGCCGCTGATCACCTTGAGGAAGGTCGACTTGCCGGCGCCGTTGGGACCCAGCAGCGCGACGACGGCGCCGCGCGGGATGCGCAGGTCGACGCCCCGGAGCACCTCGATGCGCCCGTACGCCGCCTTCACCCCCACCGCTTCGAGAATAGGAACCGGCATCAGACGGCCTCCTCCACATAGCCCAGGTAGGCCTGCTGCACCACGGGATCCGTGCGGATCGTGGCCGGATCGCCCGAGGCGATGACCCGCCCGAAGTCGAGCACGTGCAGTGTCGAGCAGACCGACATCACCAGGTCCATGTCGTGCTCGACCATGAGCACCGAGCAACCCTCGTCGACCAGGTCGCGGAGCAGGTCGCCGAAGTCCGCGGTCTCGGACTCGTCCAGGCCCGAGGAGGGCTCGTCGAGGAGCAGCAGACGGGGCGCACAGGCCAGTGCTCGCGCGACTTCCAGGAGTCGCGCCGTACCGGTGGGGATGGAATCGGCGCGATCGTCGGCGTACCTCTCGATGCCGACGCGCTCGAGCAGGGCGTCGGCACCGGCAGCCGTCGAGCGCCGCCAGCCGCGGGCACCGTGGTGGATGTCGAGCGCGGCACGGACGTTCTCGTGCACCGTCAGCGAGCCGAAGGCCTCCAGGCGCTGGAAGGTACGGCCGATCCCCCGCCGCGCCCGCCGGTTCACCGGCAGGCCGGTGACATCGTGACCGTCGAAGTGGACGCGTCCCGAGGAAGGCTTCTGCAGACCCGTGATCACGTTGAAACACGTGGTCTTGCCGGCACCGTTGGGCCCGATCAGTCCGGTGATCGTGCCCGCCTCGACCTCGAAGCCGGCCTGGTCGATCGCGGTCACGCCACCGAAGTGAACGCTGACATCGTCAATGCGCAACAGGGACATCGGCCACCTCCTCCGCCGAGAAGTCCGTCAGGTCGTCGTCGAAGTCGTCGATGTCGTCGTCCGCGCCGCCGGACCTCGGCAGCCGCATCCCCGGGAAGCGTCTGGCCAGCTCGGGATAGAGCCTTTCCTCGATCCAGGGCGCGAAGGCGAAGATCCGGTTGGCCAGGCCGTTGGGGTCGCGGCCGAGCGCCACCGCACCGAAGCCGAGGATCGCGAAGAGCAGGCCGGCGATGCCCGGGTGGTCGGACTGCGCGACCGGCAGGTACATCAGGAAGAGCCCGCCGAGCCAGGCCCCGGTGACCGAGGTCACACCGAAGACGACCGCGGCGAGGAGGAGCAGCAGGCTCTGGAAGAACTGGAAGTCCTGCGCACCGACGGTCCCGCGGAGCCCTGCGAACAAGGCGCCGCCGAAGCCCGCGATACCGGCGGACGCGGCGAAGAGGCCGACCCGGAACCAGCGCAGGTCCAAGCCGAGCGTGCCGCACGCAGCCTGGCTGTCCCGGCTGGCGATCAGCACCCGTCCGAGCGGACCCCGCCGCAGCGCCAGCACGATCATGCCGACGACGAGAAGCCCGACCAGCATCAGGAAGACCCACGAGGCCATGTCGCCGAAGCTGATCCCGAGGATCGAGGCGCGCTTGGCGTTCAGCGTCCCACCGGGCTGGAAGGCCCAGCCCGCCGAGAAGACGAGCTGATCCATGAGCTGCGCGAAGGCCAGCGTGCTGAGCGCGAGGTAGAGGCCGGTGAGACGCAGTGTCGGCAGCGCCACCAGGGCGCCCACCAAAGCAGCGATCGCACTCGCCAGGACGAGGCCGAGGATGTTCGGCTGGTCGAGCTTGCAATAGGCAAGGGCGCCGACGCCCGCGAAGGTGAACTGCGCCAGCGACACGTGGCCGCCGTACCCGGTCAGCAGGACGAGCGAGAGCATCACGATCGCGTAGGTGATCGCGGTGCCGAGGAGCAGCAGATTGCTGTCGGAGATCACCGCCGTGAAGATCAGGCCGACGAAGGCGAGCGAGACCGAGATCAAGGCCGTACGACGGCCCGTCGGAACCGGTGCCGCCAGCAGGCCCTTCACCTGGCCGATGCGCAGCGGCGCCTGTGGCACCAGCACGATCACCACGAACAGGAAGAGCGTCGGCATCACCGCACGCAGGCCGCTCAGGCTGCCGTCGGAGGGCAGATAGCCGACCGCCCACGACTGGAGCAGGCCCAGTGCCATCGCGCCCGCATAGGTCATCGGAAGGCTGCGCAGCCGCCCGAGCATCGCGGCGGCGTAGGCACTGATCACCAGCAGGGTCAGGTCGTAGTACTGCAGGCCGATCACCGGAGTCAGCAGGATCCCGGCGAGGGCGGCGAGTGACATTCCGATCGCCCAGGAGAGCGCGGCGACGAGCTGGGGTTTCCCGCCGTACAGGCTGAGCAGTTCGGGATTGTCCACGCTGGCACGCATCGCGGTGCCGATGCGGGTCTGGTTGAGCAGCAGATAGAGGCCACCGGCGACCACACCGGAGAGCACGATGGTGAGCACCTGGTGCCAGGTGACCAGCACGCTGCCGAGATGGATCAGGTGACCGTCGAAGAACTGCGGCAGGGTCCGCGCCGCGGGCTTCCAGATCTGCGTGGCCAGGCCGATCAGGCCCACCAGCAGGCCGACCGTGACGACCAGCGAGACGCCGACGGGCGCCGAACCGAGGCCACGCACGACGAAGCGGGACAGTCCGATGCCGACGAGCGGCGCGACCACGAGCAGGACCAGCGCCAGCGAGAGCCAGGTCGGGATCCCCTGTCGCTGGCTGAAATCCCAGTAGAGGAAGGCGAAGACCATGCCGAAGGCACCGTGAGCCACGTTGAACACCCGGGTGGTGTTGTAGGTGAGCACGAGGCCGCTGGCCGCGATGGCATAGGCGGCACCGGTGAACAGACCGATGACGCTGTAGGAGATGAAGGCGCCCATCTAGCCGCGCACCTATGCCCTACCGACGCCGTCGCACTGGTAGCCGACGACCTTCTGCCACCGGCCATTGACCAGCTTCACCAGGCCCCAGCACGGACCGTTGATCTTGCCGCCGACATTCTGCGGAGCCGTCATGCCGCCGGTGTTCCAGTTGTTCACCTTGCGGAAGGCGGCCACGAGATTGGCCCGCGTCAGATTGCCGCCGAGCTTGACTGCCTCCCGGACGAAGAGCGCAGCCGCCGACCAGGCCCAGACGCCGTAGAAGGTGGGACTCGCGCCCGGTGCGACCTGCTGCAGGTACTTCAGGTAGGTGGCCATCTCCCGGTTGCCGGAGGCCTCCTCGAAGGGCAGGAAGTTGATGTAGACATAGGTGTTCACCGCTGCCGAGCCGGCGAGCTTGACGTAGGCGGGGTCGTAGATCGTCGGGTCCTGGACGAAGGCGTCGGGCTTGAAGCTGGCCTGTTGCATCGCCTGCTGGAGACGCGCGGTGTCCTGGTAGGGCCCGATGAAGTAGACGATCCGGACGCCGGCGCTCTTCATCGCCTGCACATAGGAGCCGTAGTTGAACTCGGTGACGCCGATACCGGAGAAGACGACGACCTTCTCGCCGGTCTGGGTGAAGACCGACTTCATGGTGTCCGCGTTCTGCTTGGCACCACCGGCGTCGAGGTAGAGGATCGCCACCTTCTGCGAGGCGGCGCGCATGTTCTTGACGAAGTACGACGCGGGCGCCTTCTCGTAGTAGGAGGCATTGCTGCCCTGGGCCGCGAAGCAGGTCGAGCAGGCGGCGCGCTGGTTGGTCGTGATCGCCGTGCGGATGTCCGGAAGGCCGCAACCCGCAGCAGTCGCGGCGCCGCCGGAGTCGAAGGCGGACATCGAGCCGACGCCGGCGAAGGCCTGCGAGCAGAGCGCCTGGTAGGCCTGCTGGTCGGCACCCGCGTCGGTGCGGCTGTCTTGGGCGGCCAGCACCAGCTTGCGGCCGCAGATGCTCGAGGTCGCGTTGAAATAGTTGATGTAGGCCTGCACCGCCTGGCGGGCCGCGGTGAAGATGCCGGGCACGGGGCCGCTGATGTCGGAGGCATTGCCGATCGTGATGGTCGAGTCGGTGATGCCGGTCGAGTTCTTGAAGCCCGCGCAGGAACCTGCCTTCACGCCCGCCGTACCGGCGCTGCCGCCGCCACCGGATGAGCTTCCGCCGCCACCGGTGCCGCCGGACTTGCCGGAGCCGCCCGATCCCGTGGAGCCGCCTCCGGTCGTCCCGCCGGTGCTGCCGGTGCCGCCGGTCGAGCCCGTGCCGCCGGCGGACCCCGTGGTGCCCGTGCCGCCGGTGGTGCCGGTCGTGCTCCCGGTGCCACCCGTGGTCGACCCGTCGGCGGCCGGAGCGCCGTACTGGCCGGAGACCGCGTCGTTGGCCGCGCGGACGTCCTTCGGGCTCAGCGAGGATCCGCCACAGGCCGTGGGCAGGATCAGGGCCAGGGCGAGCAGCGATCCGCCGGCCAGGCGGTACAGCGGGGAGCGTGCTGACCTATTCCGCACCTTCGACACGAGGCCTCCTCGACCTTTCGCGCAGGGTTAACCGATGCAATGACTCACATCACACAACGCGCGCGCGAGGGCCGGGTTACGGCTCTGACTGAAACAGGTTCTAGCTATTTTCCCGGCGCTCAGGAGGCATGAGCGGTCCCAGTGCGTGCATGCCAAGGCGGAGGAGGGAAGGCGGCCTTTGAGCGGAGCGGCCGTCGACCGACGACAACGCCGGCAGGCGCGTGCTGGGGCGCTCAGGAAGCCATGAACAGGATGGCCTCGCGGTCGTATTCACGACCCGGGTGCTCGGCGGCCAGGTGCGCCTGCACCTTGGCGACCAGATCGTCCTCGTCGGTGCCGGTGATGTACTCGCCGCAGGGGCAGTTGAGTCGGGTCTTCATCGTGATCGCCTTCCATCTCTCACAGGCCGAGGCCGGGGGCGAGTCGCTCCCGGGCCAGCCGATTCAGGGGTACGTCGACGCCCAGCCTGTCGGCCAGCGCTGCCGCGAAGTCGAGATCCTTCTCGCCGAGCGCGGCGACGTGGCCGAAGATCGAGCGCCAGAAGTCGTCCTCGGCCATCTTCGCAGCCGTCGTCCGGTGCATGATCGCCCCCGGTCCTCCGGTGATCGCGTCGGTGTGCCGGACCACCTCACCCAGCTTCACGAGGTCGAGCCCGGCGGCCTCGGCAAGCCGCTGCGCCTCGGTGACCGCGGTGAAGGCGACGAAGTGGATGAGATTGCGGGCCAGCTTCATCGCGGTGCCGGAGCCGATCGGCCCGGCATGGACGACGAGCGTGCCGAGCGCGTTCAGCGTCACCTCGGCGGCGCCGAAGGCCTCGGCACTGCCCCCGGCCATGATCGCGAGCGTGCCGTCGGCAGCCCCCATCGCTCCCCCGCTGACCGGGGCATCGACCACGAGCACACCCTTGCCGGCCGCGGTCTTCTCGAGCTCGGCCGGCGTCTCCGGCGCGACCGTCGAGTGCACCACGACGACCTGGCCGGGCCGGGACGCGGCGAGGATCTGGCCGAGTACGTCGCGCACCTGGTCGTCGTCGCGCACCATCACGCACACGACCTCACTAGAGGCGGTCAGGTCGGCGATGCTGTCCGCGGCGATCGCCCCGCTGCCGACCAGTTCCGAGACCGGCTCCGGAGCGACGTCGTACACGGAGAGCGGCAGGCCGCGGGCGAGGATCCGCAGCGCCATCGGCTTGCCGATGTTGCCGAGGCCGACGAAGCCCACCCGGCTCATCGGGGTCCCCGCGGAAAGGCAAGCGGAGCGCGTTTCCGTGGGGTGATTCATCGGAAGACCTGCCCGCCGTCGACGTCGAGCACCTGAGCGGTGATCCACGAGGCCTCGTCGGAGAGCAGGAAGAGGCAGGCGCCGACCATGTCCTCGGGCTGGCCCATCCGCTTGATCGCCAGGCTGTTGCGGACGATGTCGTGCGCTGCATCGCCGGCCTGCGTGCGGGTCGCGGCCGTGTCGGTCGGTCCCGGCGCGATCGCGTTGACCCGGATGTTCATGCCACCGAGCTCGTGCGCGAGCTGCTGGGTCAGGCCGTTGATGCCGACCTTCGCAAGTCCGTAGAAGCCCGAGTAGAGCCAGGCCGCCGTCGAGCTCTGGTTGACGATCGCGCCGCCTCCGCGCTTCTGCATGTGCGGGAAGACCGCGCGGGTGACGACGAGTGCGCCGTCCATGTTCACGCTCATGAACCGCCGGTAGTAGTCCCAGTCGACGGTGATCAGCAGATCGAACTGCATGTCGCCGTAGATGGCCGCGTTGTTGACCAGCAGGTCGATGCCGCCGTACGCCGCCACCGTGGCGTCGGCGAGTGCCTGCGCGGATTCCGGATCGGAGACATCGCAGCGGACGAACAGCGCGGTACCGCCGTCGGCCTCGATCTGCTCGACGACCTGCTCGCCGGACTCGGCGTTGAGGTCCGCCACCACCACCGATGCGCCCTCAGCGGCCAGTGCCTTCGCATAGGCCTCGCCGATCCCCTGAGCCGCACCCGTGACGATCGCGATCTTGCCGTCGAATCTCATGCCTCCGCCTTTCACGCCGGGAACGCCAGCGTCTTGGTCTCCAGGTATTCCTCGAAGCCGGCGACACCCATCTCGCGGCCGAGGCCGGACTGCTTGTAGCCGCCGAAGGGCGCGTCCGGGCTGAACCACACGCCGCCGTTGACGGCGAGGGTGCCGGTGCGGATCCGGTTCGCGACGGCACGCGCGCGCTCCAGCGAGCCGGAGTCGACCGAGCCGGAGAGCCCGTACGCCGACTCGTTGGCGATCCGCACCGCATCGTCGTCGCCGTCGTGCGGGATCACCACGAGGACCGGTCCGAAGATCTCCTCCTGGGCCAGCCGGGAGGTGTTGTCGAGACCGGCGACGACCGTCGGCTGCACCCAGTAGCCGGGTTGGTCGATCACCGAACCACCCGTCGCGAAGCTGCCGCCCTCCTCGACGGCCAGCTTCAGATAGGACTCCACGCGATCGCGCTGCGCCTGCGAGATCACCGGGCCGCAGATGGCCCCGGGATCCGCGGGATCCTTCGCGCCGATGGACTCCATCGTGGCGGCCGCGACCTGGACCGCCTCGTCGTACTTGTCCCTAGGGACCACTAGACGTGTGGTGATGGCGCAGCCCTGGCCCGCGTGAATGCAGGCCGTGAACGCGGTGGCGCCCGCGACGGCTGCCACGTCCGCATCGTCGAGAGCGATCGCGGCCGACTTGCCACCGAGCTCGAGGAAGACCTTCTTCAGCGAGGGCGCGGCGGCCGCCATGATCGCCCGGCCGGTCGCGGTCGAGCCGGTGAAGGACACCATGTCGACACGCGGATCGGTGGAGAGCACGGCCGCGACGGCGTTGTCCCGGGGCGTAACCACGTTGAAGACGCCGGCCGGGATGTCGGTTCGCTCGGCGACCAGCCGACCGAGCTCGCAGGCCACCCACGGGGTGTCCGGCGCCGGCTTCAGTACGACGGTGCAACCCGCCGCGAGCGCGGGGCCGATCTTGGCGAGGTTGATCTGCGTCGGCACATTCCAGGGCGTGATCGCGGCGACGACGCCGACCGGCTCACGCCGTACGGTGCGGCGACTGGGGATGCCCATCGGTGCGGCGACGCCCAGATCGGTCTCGAAGTCGTAGCCCTCGAGCAGATCGGTCACCCACTTCAGCCCCTCGACCGGTACGTCGAATCCGGCCGCGCCCATCATGAAGCCGGGCATGCCGACCTCGCGGGTGGTCAGGTCGCGGAAGTCGTCCGCGACCTCGACGAGCGCATCGTGCAGTTGCCGCAGGCAGCGCACCCGGAAATCGCGATCGGTCGACCACGAGGTCTCGTCGAAGGCGCGTCGAGCCGCGTCGATCGCGGTGTCGACGTCGGCCGCGGTGGCGTCCGGGGCCTGCCCGATCTCCTCGCCGGTTGCCGGGTTGAGGATCGGGTAGGTCGACGCTGAGCCGACGAGCTTCCCGTCGATCAGCATCAGCGGCCGGCCACTCATGCGGTCGCCCCCGGAGCCGGGGCCTGCGTGATGTACTCGCCGCGGTCGACCGGCGGCGGCCACACCGTCGAGGGCAGGTCCGCCAGGTGATAGTGACCCGGTACGCCGTGGCCGCCCACCGACATCCGCTTCAACAGCGTGTCCGGCGCCTTGCCCGCCTCGACGATCGACAGGAAGGTGTGCGCGGTCGAGGGCATGTCGAAGAAGTCGCGCTGCCAGGCGATCTTGATCTCGCCGGCGTCGGCTCCGGTGGTCTGCCGCTCGACACCGAACCAGGAGCCGCCGAGGCCGAGGATCTCGTACTCCTTGCCGGTGGCGTCGTCGACGATCCCGGAACGCTGTCTCCAGAAGCCGAGGATCATCTGCTTCTGCTCGTCGATCATCGTGCACACGTAGTCGTAGTGCCAGCCGTCGAGACCGTCCATCTCGATGCCGATCGCCCAGTCGCGGATCTGCTCGCGCCCGACCGCCATGAAGTGCTCGTCGGGCGAGTACATCCACCCGTAGGTCGCGTCCTCGGCGTACCACTCGGCCATCAGCCGCCAGTCCTTGATGCGCTCGGCCTCGCGATTGACCTCGAGCCAGGTCTCCCAGAAGGCCTCGATCTCCTTGCGCTCCATCAGTCCTCGCTCATGCTCAGGGCCATGGCCGGGCAGCCGGCGACGGCTCGTTTCACTTTGTCCCGCTGGGATTCCGCGGGATCTTCATCGAGTACGACGACCCGGTCCGCGTCGACGTCGAAGTCGAAGAC
>JASLCW010000317.1 GCA_030151765.1 Marmoricola sp. | reverse complement strand
TGCGCGCGATGAACGGCGCCTCGGCAGCGCTGCAGGGTCGCCAGAAGATCATCCACCAGGCGCTCGTCGACGTACGGCCGGCCTCGGCCGCGCTGCGCGCCAACACCGCCAACTTCACCGCCCTGCTGACCAGCCTCAACAAGTTCGCGGCCACCGCGAACGGCACGGTCAATGCCAGTCGGACCCAGATCCTCAACCTGGTCAGGCAGGCGCAGCCGGTGCTGCAGGAGATGGTCTCGACCATCCCGAGCTTCCCGGCGACCCTGAAGGCGCTGCTGCACCTGCGCAACATCCTCGACAACGTATTGCCGAACGACTATCTCAACCTGGGATCGCACCTGCGCCTCGACAGCTTCGTGCTCGGCGGGAAGACGGTCGGGCTCAACACCCTGTTGGACCTGCTCAACCTCGGCAAGGCCGCGGGCGGCAACAACAAGGGGAAGTCGAAGGGCCTCCAGAACATCGGCAAGAACACCGCTGCCGGAGTCACCCAGGGGCTCGTGGGCGGTCTTCTCAACGGGCTGCTCAACCCGCCGAAGGGGAAGAAGTCGTCGTCGACCGACACGAATGCCCTGTCCGGCCTGCTGAGCGGACTTCTCGGAGGTGGACGATGACTTTGCTGAACATCCCCGAGCCGCCGAAGCAGTCGGCGGTGAAGAGGGTCCTCACCAACAAGCTCTACCTGAGCGCGCTGGGCGTCTTCCTGGTCTTCGTGGTGGCCGTCGCCTACGTCATCAGCGGGGTCCTGGGCACACCGCTGACCTCGCGGCCCAAGACCGTGAAGGTCGATCTCAGCACGACGGGCGGACTCTTCGTCGGTGCCCCGGTGACCTACCGCGGCGTCCACGTCGGCAAGATCACCGACATCACCTTCACTGCCACAGGGGTGCAGGCGAAGGCCTCGATCACCACCGGTACGGCGATCCCCGCCGACACCCGGGCCGTCGTACGGTCGCTCTCCCCGGTCGGTGAGCAGTACCTGGACTTCCAGCCGAAGGCGGACAAGGGACCCTATCTCCAGAACGGCTCCGTCGTCTCGGCCTCCGACACCAGCACGCCGCAGACGCTGGCCAGCACGGTCGTCGCGGTCAACAAGCTCCTCGTGCAGATCGACCCGGCCAAGCTGCACTCGGTCCTGGACGCGGCCAGCACCGCCTTCAGCGGCACCAGCTCGGACCTGGCCCGCCTGACCGACCAGAGCCGTGCCCTGATCAGCGACCTGAACAAGTACTGGCCCAATGCCAGCAACCTGGCGCGCAATGCGGGCACCCTGCTCGACATCGGCGCGGCGAACTCCGCCAGGCTGCAACAGACCGCCCACGACTTCCGTGAGTTCGCGGCCTTCCTGAAGGGCTACAACCCCGAGCTGCTGGCGACGCTGAAGCGCTCGCCCCAGGATGTCGCCCAGCTGCGCGAGATCGTCCGCGATGCCAGTGCCGTGATGCCGACCTTCCTGCGCCTCGGTGGCGACGTGAGCACCTTGATCGGCTCCTATGCGCCCCACCTGAAGGTGCTCCTCGCGACCTTCGCCCCGGGCCTCGGCGTACTCGGCAAGGCGGTCAAGAACAACTCCTTGCAGCTCGACCTGGTCGGCCAGAGCGGCACCAAGGACGACTGCAACTACCCGAACCAGCGGCTCGACCCCAAGACGACCACACGGCGACCGCTCAACCCCGGGCTGCAGTGCCCGGCTTCCTTCCCCAACGACATGCGCGGGGCGGCGCACGCCCCGGGGCCGGTGAGGTAGTCGTCTGGGTGAATCTGCTGGTTGGGTGGCTTCTCCGTTAGGGCGCAACAGGCTGCTTTGTGTTACGCGCCGCTGGCAGCTCGCGCTGGTCAGTGGGTCACCGATCCAAAAAGCGCAGCGACGGCGAGAGGCCCGGCGGGTGGCCACGGCTTCCTCCCGGCTCAGGGCAGACGCCACGTCGGCACTGTCGAACACACCCTTTACCTACCGGTCACACCGAACTCGGTGTGACCGGTAGGTAAACCGTGTGCACGACCGAACGGAAGTGCAGGATGTGACAGCTGAGACCGGCCCGGGAATCAGACGCCCACCGTGAGCCGGGAGACAGCCGCAAGCGACGCCGGCCTCGCCCTGTCGCTGCCGCCTTTCCGGTGACCAGAAGCCAAGCGTGAGCCGCCGACGGCGCGTTACCGAAAGCAGCCCGAGGTGTCCCGGACAACACCCAACCAGCAGGTTCGGCGACGGTCAGCGGCGACTGTCCGGCTGCACCCGCAGCGTCAGCAGGGTGGTGGCCAGGGAGTCGTAGTTGCCGACGAGCAGGAGCAGCTCGACCAGCCGGCGGTCGTCGTACGAGGTGCGCAGATCGGCCCAGGTCGCGTCGCTGATGTCCTTGGTGGCGACGAGTTCGTCGACGGCAGTGAGGACGGCGCGTTCGGGGGCCGTCCAGCCGTCCGCGGCGGGGCCGGCGAGCACCCGCTCGAGGTCGGCCTCGGTGGCGCCGACGCGGCGGGCCAGGCGGAGATGGTGGTCCATCTCGTAGCCACAGCCGCGCAGGTGCGCGACGCGGACGATCACCAGTTCGGTCAACCGGCGGGGCAGCTTGCCGCCGGGCATCAGCTTGCCGGAGAAGTGCAGCCATCCCCAGAAGAGGCCCCGACCGCGGCCGAGGGTCGTGAAGACGTGCGGGGGAGTCGTGCCGGTGACCCTGCCGGCGATCCGGGAGAAGGCCCAGATGGCCGGGCCGGTCTCGCGCAGGTTGCCCGGTTCGATGCGCGCGCGCTCCGCCATCAGGACTCCCTCGTCGCCTTCTGTACGTCGGGCAGCACCCGGTTCGCGACCCGGTTGAAGACGTGCATGCCGAGGACGTAACCCGGAGGGAAGTAGCGCTGCAGCAGGTGCAGTGCCTGGATGTCGCGTGAGGTGTAGACCCAGTACCGGCGCCGGCGTACGCCCTT
>JASLCW010000314.1 GCA_030151765.1 Marmoricola sp. | reverse complement strand
CCGAGGTCGGTGTCGGCACGGTCGCCGCGGGTGTGTCCAAGGCGCACGCGGACGTCGTGCTGGTGTCCGGTCATGACGGTGGTACCGGCGCCTCGCCGCTGACCTCGCTCAAGCATGCCGGCGGCCCCTGGGAGCTCGGTCTTGCCGAGACCCAGCAGACGCTCCTGCTCAACGGCCTGCGCGACCGGATCGTCGTCCAGACCGACGGCCAGCTGAAGACCGGTCGCGATGTCGTCATCGCGGCGCTGCTCGGCGCCGAGGAGTACGGCTTCGCGACCGCCCCCCTGGTGGTCTCCGGCTGCATCATGATGCGGGTCTGCCACCTCGACACCTGCCCCGTCGGTGTGGCGACGCAGAACCCGGTGCTGCGCGAGCGCTTCTCCGGCAAGCCGGAGTTCGTGGTCAACTTCTTCGAGTTCATCGCCGAGGAGGTGCGCGAGATCCTCGCCGAGCTCGGCTTCCGCACGCTCGACGAGGCGATCGGCCGTGCCGAGGTGCTCGACGCCAGCCAGGCGATCGACCACTGGAAGGCGGCCGGCCTCGACATCGCACCCGTCTTCCATGTCCCGGATCTCCCCGAGGGCGCGTCGCTGCGTCGTACGACGGAGCAGGACCACGGCCTCGACAAGGCGCTGGACAACCAGCTCATCGAGATCGCCCAGCCGGCGCTCGAGAAGGGCGAGCCGGTGCGGGCCCAGGTCGAGGTGCGCAATGTGAACCGGACGGTCGGCACGATGCTTGGCCACGAGGTCACCAAGCGCTACCGCGCCGAGGGTCTGCCCGAGGGCACGATCGACATCACCTTCACCGGTTCCGCCGGCCAGTCCTTCGGGGCCTTCGTTCCGCGCGGCATGGTGATGCGGCTCGAGGGCGATGCCAACGACTATGTCGGCAAGGGGCTCTCCGGCGGCCGGATCGTGATCCGCCCGGACCGGACGGCCACCTTCACCTCGCACGACGAGGTCATCGCCGGCAACACGATCGGCTACGGCGCCACCTCCGGCGAGATCTTCGTCGCAGGCAAGGTGGGTGAGCGCTGCTGCGTGCGCAACTCGGGTGCCACGGTGGTGACCGAGGGCGTGGGCGACCACGGCTGCGAGTACATGACCGGCGGTCGCGTCGTCGTACTGGGCGAGACCGGGCGGAACTTCGCGGCGGGCATGAGCGGCGGTGCCGCCTATGTGCTCGACCTCGACGAGGGCCGGATCAACCGGGAGCTGGCCGAGGACGTCGATGCCGTCACCGGCGAGTCCGCGGACGAGCTGCGTGAGCTGATCGCCCGCTTCGCCGAGGACACCGGCTCCGCGCGTGCCGCCGAGTTGCTGGCCGACTGGCCCGCCGCCCTGGCGCGCTTCTCCCGCGTGATGCCGCGCGACTACAAGCGGGTGCTGGACACCCGCGCCGAAGCTGCGGCGGAGGGCCTCGACGAGGACCAGACCGCCGCGCGGATTATGGAGGTACTCCATGGCTGAGCTTGCGAAGTCCACGGAGCATTCAACACAGCATGGCCGCCAGGACGTGCCGACGAAGGAGGTTCGTCATGGCTGACCCGAAGGGCTTTCTTCGCCACGATCGTGAACTTGCCGCGCGCCGTCCTGTCGAGGAGCGGGTGGGCGACTGGAACGAGGTCTACCCGGGCGGTCCCGGCCGCGCGCTGCTGCCGATCATCAAGACGCAGGCCAGCCGTTGCATGGACTGCGGCATTCCCTTCTGCCACCAGGGCTGCCCGCTGGGCAACCTGATCCCGGAGTGGAACGACCTCGTCTACCGCGACGACTGGGACGACGCGATCGAGCGGCTGCACGCGACCAACAACTTCCCGGAGTTCACCGGGCGGCTGTGCCCGGCTCCGTGCGAGACCGCATGCGTGCTCGGCATCAACCAGAACCCCGTGACGATCAAGAATGTCGAGGTCTCGATCATCGACCGGGCGTGGGAGTCGGGCGCCGTACGCCCGCAGCCGCCCGAGTGGCTGACCGGCAAGACGGTTGCGGTGATCGGCTCCGGACCGGCCGGCCTGGCGACGGCGCAACAGCTGACTCGCGCCGGCCACACCGTCGCGGTCTACGAGCGTGCCGACCAGATCGGCGGCCTGCTCCGCTACGGCATCCCCGAGTTCAAGATGGAGAAGAAGGTTCTCGACCGGCGTCTCGACCAGATGCGTCGCGAGGGCACCGTCTTCCGGGCAGGGGTGTCGGTGGGGGAGTCGATCACCTGGACTCAGGTTCGGGACCGGTACGACGCCGTGGTGTTGACCGTGGGCTCGACCACCCCGCGCGACCTGCCGGTGCCCGGCCGTGAACTCGGTGGCATCCACCAGGCGATGGAGTACCTGCCGCAGTCCAACCGGGTGGCGGTCGGTGTCGAGGTCGAGGACCAGATTCGTGCCGATGGCAAGGATGTCGTCATCATCGGCGGCGGTGACACCGGCGCCGACTGTCTCGGTACGGCGCTGCGCCAGAACGCCCGCTCGGTGACCCAGCTGGAGATCATGGCGCAACCGGGGGACGACCGCCCGGCCGGCCAGCCCTGGCCGACGTACCCGATGATCTTCCGGGTCTCCTCGGCTCACGAGGAGGGTGGCGATCGTGTGTACGCGGTGTCGACCACGGAGTTCCTGGGTGACTCCGAGGGTCGGGTGCGCGGCCTGCGCCTGGTCGAGGTGGACGGCTCCTTCAAGCCGGTCGAAGGCACCGAACGGGAGATCCCGGCGCAGCTGGTGCTCTTCGCGATGGGCTTCACCGGCCCGGAGACGGCCGGCATGGTGGCCGAGCTCGGCCTGGAGCTCGACGAGCGCAGCAACATCAAGCGGGACTCGTCGTACGCGACGAATGTGCCCGGCGTCTTCGTCGCCGGCGATGCCGGTCGCGGCCAGTCGCTGATCGTGTGGGCCATCGCGGAGGGCCGCGCCGCGGCGTCCTCGGTCGATGCCTACCTGACCGGCTCCACGACCCTGCCGGCCCCGATCCCGCCGACCGAGCGGCCCGTCACCGCCTAGCTCGCCGAGACCCCACACAAATGCACCAAAACAGTGCCGAGACCCCACACAAATGCATCGTCAGGTGCCCCAGACCCCACGCAAATGCACGACGAGAATCGGGGTCTGCATTCTTGTGGGGTCTCAGGGGACTGATGGTGCATTTGAGTGGGGTCTCGGGGTGTTGAGAATGCATTTGGGTGGGGTCTCAGCGACGTAGCTCACTCTTTCGAACGCGCGAGTAGGTCACTCTCCTCGCTAGGCTCGTGGCGTGAGAAGAGCGAAGATCGTGTGCACCATCGGACCTGCGACATCTTCACCCGAGCGGATCGCCGAGCTCGTCGAGGCGGGCATGGACGTCGCTCGTCTCAACCTCAGCCACGGCGCGTACGCCGACCACGAGGCCGTCTACCAGCGAGTCCGTGAGGCGAGTGCGGCGGCCGGGCGGCCGATCGGCATCTTCGCGGATCTGCAGGGGCCGAAGATCCGGCTGGGCAATTTCGCCGACGGTGCCGCGGACCTGGTGCCCGGCCAGAAGTGGACCATCACCACGCGCGAGGTGCCCGGCGACGCCGCCATCGCCTCCACGACGTACGCCGGACTCGCCGGCGATGTCACCCCCGGCCACGACATCCTGATCGACGACGGCAAGGTGCGTCTCCGCGTCGACGAGGTGACCGGCGACGAGGTGCGCACCACCGTGATCGTGGGCGGCAAGGTCAGCAATCACAAGGGCATCAACCTCCCGGGCGTGCCGGTCAGCGTGCCGGCCCTGTCCGAGAAGGACGAGGCCGATCTGCGCTGGGCGCTGCACCTCGGGGTGGACAGCGTCGCGCTCTCCTTCGTGCGCAATGCCGCCGATGCCGAGGACGTGCGCGCGATCATGCGCGAGGAGGGCATCACGGTCCCGGTGATCGCGAAGATCGAGAAGCCGCAGGCGATCGAGAATCTCGACGAGGTCATCCGTGCCTTCGACGCCTTCATGGTCGCGCGTGGCGACCTCGGGGTGGAGTGCCCGCTCGAGGACGTGCCCTTCCTGCAGAAGCGCGTCGTCGAGAAGGCCCGGCGCAATGCCAAGCCGGTCATTGTCGCGACCCAGATGCTCGAGTCGATGATCACCAACCCGGCGCCGACCCGCGCCGAGGCCTCCGACGTCTCCAACGCCGTCCTCGACGGCGCCGACGCGGTGATGCTCTCCGGTGAGACCAGCGTCGGCGCCTACCCGATCGACACCGTCCGGACCATGGCCCGGATCATCGCGTCGACGGAGAACCACGAACTCCACCTGATGGCCGCCATCGACTGGCAGCCCCGGACCCGCGGCGGCGTCATCGCCAAGGCCGCGAACGAGGTCGCCGCCCGGGTCGAAGCGAAGTACCTGGTCGCCTTCACACAGAGCGGTGACTCCGCCCGGCGCCTGGCGCGCTATCGCGGCGCCATCCCGATGCTGGCCTTCACCCCCGAGGCTCAGGTCTGCGCCCAGCTCGCGATGACCTGGGGCGTCGAGCCGGTCCGTACGTCGTCGGTCGAGCACACCGACGAGATGGTTCGCCAGGTCGACGAGGAACTGCTCAACAGCGGCCGCGTCGAGGAGGGCGACCTGGTCGTGCTGATCGCCGGCTCGCCGCCCGGGATCCCCGGCTCGACGAATGCCCTGCGCATCCACCGGGTCGGTGACGCGATCAACGAGGTGGCTCCGGCGTACCGCAGAAGTGAGTGACCGGCGCGCGGGGTCAGCGCCTGCCCGGGTGATCACCCCTTCGGGCCGCCGCCACCGGATCGCGGTCGCGGTGACCCTGGCCGGTCTCTCGATGCTCGGGCCGTTCACCATCGACACCGTCTTCCCGGCCTTCGTGTCGATCCAGCACGACTTCGGCGTCGGGTCCGATGCCACCCAACAGCTGGTCAGCGGCTACCTGCTCGCCTTCGGCCTGATGAGCGTCTTTCACGGTCCGATCTCGGACGCGATCGGCCGGCGACCGGTGATGCTGGGCGGGCTCCTGGTCTACGCCGCCGCGTCGGCGCTGTGTCTCGTAGCGTGGTCGATGCCGGTACTCCTCGTCGGCCGAGTGCTGCAGGGTTTCGCCGCGGGTGGAGGCGTGATCATCTCGCGTACCGTGGTGCGGGACCTGTACGACGGTGCCGAGGCGCAGCGGCTGATGAGCCGGATCATGATGATCTTCGGTCTGGCTCCCGCGCTGGCGCCGATCATCGGCGGGTGGCTGCTGGTCCTGGGTTCGTGGCGGGTGATCTTTCTCTTCGTGACCGGTTACGCCCTGCTGATGGCGACGGTGATGATGCTGGTCCTGCCCGAGACGCACCCGCGCGAACGGCGTACCCCGCTCCAGGTGAAGGCCCTGCTGGGCGGCCTCGCGACGGTCACGCGCTCGGCCGGCTTCCATCGGATCGCATGGTCGGGGGCCTTCATGTTCGGCGGCTGGTTCCTCTACATCGGCGCGGCCGCCATCGTCGTCGTGGACCTGCTCGGCGGCGGCGACCAGGACTTCTGGTGGCTCTTCCTACCGCTGATCGTGGGCATGATCACCGGCTCGTGGTTGAGTTCGCGAGCAGCCGGCCGGATGTCGGCCGAACGACTCATCACGATCGCCGTCACGGTGGCCCTGGTCGCCGCGATCGTCGGCGTCGCGATCGTGCTCCTGCCGGGCGGAAGGGTGATGCCCTGGCCCGTGGTCGGGCCGATGCTGCTCGGGGTCGGCGTCGGCATGGGCTACCCGAACCTGCAGCTGGCAGCCCTGGATCTCTTTCCCGATTCCCGCGGTGCGACGTCCTCGGCGACGACCTTTCTCGCGCTCTTCCTCAATGCCCTCGGCGCCGGCGTACTGGCACCGTTGGTGACGCGCTCGCTGGTGACCCTGGCGTCGACCGCGGCCGCCTACGAGGTGGTGGCGCTGCTGCTGTGGCGGTGGCACCTGCGCGCGACCGGGCGCACGACGGCTGCGCCGACGCCCGGTCACGACTTGGGGCCGATCAGCTTGTCCAGGACCGCTACGCCCGGGCGAGTGGAGACCGACACGGTACGACGCCCCGAGCGCCGCCACGGGACCTCGATGAGGTCCAGAGCGTCGGTACACCAGCCGAGGATCTCCTCGGAGGCGTTGACGAACTGCCAGCGCGGGTAGTCGTAGCGCCGCTTCTCACCCGCGACGATCCGGGTGGCCCAGTTGTTGACCCGGGCGCCGTCGGAGTGGAAGAGACCGCGGAGGAAGGCGGCCGGGTGGTCCTCGATGATCGCCCACTGCCAGTCGGTCATCCCCAAGACGCGCTCGTGCTTGCGTCCCGGTCCGTGCTGGGGGAAGAGGCAGGGCCAGTGCTTCCAGTAGCTCTGGATGGTGATGACGCCGGGCGCCGGTACGCGGCGCACGGGACGCTCGGGGTGCACCGCCATGACGCAGTCCTCCACTTCGTGGAGCACTCTGGGAAGCGTGGCGTCGCAGGAGATCCGTAGCGAGAAGGTGCGACGGTTTCGGGAGATGTGCCCGTCTCCCAGATAGAAGCCGAAGAGGGCCGCGTAATCCGGCGTGCTGGGTGCCGGTGCCGGGCAGGTGGGGCCCGTGCCAGGTCCCGCATCACGCCATTCTCGAATCGCGGCGCGGCTCACCCCGAGTTGCTTGCTGGCTTGATTGATGGACCGGCCCTCGAGAAGAAGCGCGCGAGCGGAGGCTCGCACGGACTCGTCGTACATGCTTCGAGCATGCCTGGCACTACCGACAACTTCTGGTGCCCCGGGTGAGATTCGAACTCACACTGGATGGTGTTTGAGACCACTTTCTCTGCCGTTGGAATACCGGGGCGGCAACGCCAAACGTTACCGGATCGGCCAGTCCGTTAGCCTTCGGGCTGTGAGTTCGCCCAGCTACCGCGTCGTGATCGCCGAGGACGAGGCATTGATCCGTCTCGACCTGAAGGAGATGCTCGCCGAGGAGGGGTACGACGTCGTGGGGGAGGCCGGCGACGGGGAGACCGCCGTACGACTGGCGGAGGAGCTGCGGCCGGACCTCGTGGTGCTCGACGTGAAGATGCCGCGCCTCGACGGCATTGCCGCGGCCGAGCGGATCGCGGGTGCGCGGATCGCCCCGGTGGTGATCCTCACCGCCTTCAGCCAGCGTGAGCTGGTCGAGCGGGCGCGTGAGGCGGGGGCGATGGCCTATCTGGTCAAGCCCTTCAGTCAGAGCGACCTGGTGCCGGCGATCGAGATGGCGGTGAGCCGGTACGCCGAGACCCGCGCGCTCGAGGACGAGGTGGCTGATCTCCAGGAGCGCCTGGAGACCCGGAAGGCCATCGAGCGCGCCAAGAGCGAGCTGCAGCGTCAGCTCGGGATCAGCGAACCCGATGCCTTCCGCTGGATCCAGAAGACCGCGATGGACCTGCGCCTGAGCATGCTGCAGGTCGCCCAGGGCGTCATCGAGCACGGCCCCGGCATGGCCGGCGCCTAGGCGACGCCCAGATAGGCTTCCTTGATCGCCGGATTGGCCAGCAGTTCGCGGCCGGTCCCGGTGTGGGTGATCTTGCCGGTCTCGAGCACGTAGGCCTTGTCGGCGAGCGCGAGTGCCTGGTTGGCGTTCTGCTCGACGACGAGGACGGTGGTGCCCTGTTCGTTGACCTGCTTGATGATCTTGAAGACCTGCCGGATGAACTGCGGCGCGAGCCCCATCGAGGGCTCGTCGAGGAGCAGCACCTTGGGCCGCGACATCAGCGCGCGCCCGATCGCGAGCATCTGCTGCTCACCGCCGGACATCGTGCCGCCCTTCTGCGAGGAGCGCTCCTTGACCCGGGGGAAGAGATCGAAGACCCGGTCGAGGTCTTCCTTGATCCCGTCCTTGTCCTTGCGGCCGTAGGCGCCCATGTCGAGGTTCTCCATCACCGTCATGGCCGGGAAGATGCCCCGGCCCTCCGGCGCCAGTGAGATGCCTTGCTTGACCCGCTTGTGCCCGGCCACCTTGGTGATGTCGTCACCCTGGAAGGTGATCGACCCGTTGGAGAGGGGCAGCAGTCCGGCGATGGCACGCATCGTCGTGGTCTTGCCGGCACCGTTGGCGCCGATCAGGCTGACGATCTCGCCCTCCTCGACGCTGATGCCGATCTCGTCGAGGGCCTGGATCCGCCCGTAGTGGACGGACATGTCCTTGATCTCAAGCAGCGCCATCGTCGGCTTCCTCTCCCAGATAGGCGGCGATAACGGCGGGATTCTCCCGGATCTCGTGCGGCGTGCCATCGGCCAGCAGCTTGCCGAACTCCAGTACGACGATCCGGTCAGTGACGCCCATGACCAGGCGCATGTCGTGCTCGATCAGCAGCACCGTGTAGCCCTCGGCCCTGATGGCGCGGATGAGCTCCATCAGGTTGTCCTTCTCAGCCGGGTTGAAGCCCGCGGCGGGCTCGTCCAGGCAGAGAAGTTTCGGGTCGGTGGCCAGTGCACGGGCGATCTCGAGCCGGCGCTGGTGTCCGTAGGGGAGCGCGCTCGCCTTCGTCATCGCGGCGTCGGGGATACCGACGAACTCCAGCAGCGCCATGCCGCGCTCGATGGTCTGCTTCTCCTCGCGGAAGTGGCGCGGATTGCCGAGCATCGCCCCGAAGAGGCTGGTCTTGTGGCGGGTGTCGAGGCCGACCGCGACATTCTCCAGCGCCGTCATCTCGCCCCAGAGCCGGATGTTCTGGAAGGTGCGGGCCAGACCGAGCTGGGTGATCTTGTGCTGCTTCTTGCCCACCAGCGACTTGCCCTCGAGGAGGACATCGCCGCCACTGGGCTTGTAGACGCCCGTCATCGCGTTGAAGCACGTGGTCTTGCCGGCGCCGTTGGGCCCGATGAGGCCGAGGATCTCGCCACGCTTGATGTCGAAGGAGACCGAGTCGAGGGCCTTGAGCCCACCGAAGGTGACGGACAGGTCCTTGATCTCGACGAGCTTCTCGCCCACCTCGACCGCGATCTCGCGCTCCGCGGCGGCGAGTTCGGCCGCCTCGGAGTCGAGCGGCGGCGGGGCATCCGGCTGTACGTCGTCCGGAATCGCATCAGGAAAGTGCTCAGTCATGAAGTCGCCTCCTTCGCCTCGGTCTCGCGTTCACCCTGGATGATCTTGAGCGTCGCCTGGCGCGCCCGTCGCGAGTAGGTGAGCAGATGCGCACGCGCTCCGATCAGGCCCTGCGAGCGGAAGATCATCAGGAGCACCAGGACGATGCCGAAGATGAAGTACTTGTAGTTGGCGATCTCGATGAACCGATAGGGAAGGTAGGACACGAGAGCGCCGCCGATGACCACGCCCAGCTTGTTGCCGGAGCCACCGAGGATCACCGCACACAGGAAGAGCACGGAGGTCACGACGTCGAACTTCTGGTTGTTCACGAAGCCCACCTGGCCGGCGAAGATCGCACCGGACAGGCCGCCGATCGCGGCGCCGGTGCCGAAGGCCCAGAGCTTGAACTTGAAGGTGGGCACGCCCATGATCTCGGCGGCCTCCTCGTCCTAGCGGATCGCGATCCAGGCCCGGCCGACTCGGCTGCGTTCCATGTTCCCGAGCAGGATCATCACCAGGAAGATGATGGCGACGGTGAGCATGTACCACGGGGTGCCGTGCGAATTCGAGAAGAGCGGAGCATTGTTC
>JASLCW010000295.1 GCA_030151765.1 Marmoricola sp. | reverse complement strand
GGCGCGGTCCTCTGCGTGATCGGCGAGGCCGGAGCAGGTGGCGCGCCGACCTCGACGGTGTCGTCCTCGTTGGCACGGATCTCCAGCAGGGTGCCGGCGACCGGCGAGGGAATCTCGGTGTCGACCTTGTCGGTGGAGACCTCGAGCAGCGGCTCGTCCACGGCGACGGTGTCACCCACCTTCTTGAGCCACCGCGTCACCGTGCCTTCGGTGACGGATTCGCCGAGTGCGGGGAGGTTGACCTCTGTCGACATTGCATTCCTTCGTTGAATGGTTGTGGGCGGCCCGTGCGGCCAAATCTAGACGGCTGGCGAGCCGAAGTCATGAATGGGCGTGCAGTGCCTTGCCGGCGAGTGCGAGGTGGGCCTCGCCGAGGGCTTCGTTCTGGGTCGGATGGCCGTGGACCAGCGGCGCGACGTCCTCCGGGTGGGCCTCCCAATTGACGATCAGCTGGGCCTCGCCGATGAGCTCGCCGACCCGGGCACCGACCATGTGGACGCCGACGACCGCCCCCTCCGGGATGCGCACCAGCTTCACGAAGCCCGCCGTACCGAGGATCTGGCTCTTGCCGTTGCCGCCGAGGTCGTAGGTCAGCGCCTCGACCTCGCCGTGTGCCTCGCGTGCCTGGGCTTCGGTGAGACCGACGGAGGCGACCTCGGGATCGCTGTAGGTGACGCGCGGGATGCCGCTCTCGTCGATCGTCGCCGGCCGCAGCCCGGCGATCTCCTCGGCGACGAAGATGCCCTGCTGGAAGCCCCGGTGGGCGAGCTGCAGCCCGGGCACGATGTCGCCGACGGCGTACACGCCCTCGACGCCGGTGCGCAGCCGCTCGTCGGTGATCACGAAGCCGCGGTCGAGCGTGACGCCCTGCTCGGCGAAGCCCAGGCCGTCGGTGGCCGGCCCGCGACCGACTGCGACGAGCAGGACCTCCGCCGACAGGGTGTCACCGCCGGCGAGCGTCACCTCGACGCCGGCGTCGGTGTGCCTGACGGACTCGAAGGCGGTGCCGGTGAGGGCCTTGATGCCTCGCTTGCGGAAGGCGCGCTCGAGCGCCTTCGAGCTGGCCTCGTCCTCGGGCGGCAGCAAGCGCGGGAGCGCCTCGACGATCGTCACCTCGGCACCGAAGGAGCGCCAGACGCTGGCGAACTCGCAGCCGATGACGCCGCCGCCGAGCACGATCGCGGACGCGGGCACCCGGTCGAGGCGGAGCGCCTGTTCGGAGGTCAGGACCCGTTCGCCGTCGATGTCCAGCCCGGGAAGGCTGCGCGGATACGACCCCGTCGCCAGTACGACGGCAGCCCCGACGTACTCCTCGCCGTTCACCGTCACGGTGTTCGGAGCCGTGAGTGTCCCGGCGCCCTCGACCACCGTGATGCCGCGGCCCTTCACCAGGCCGGTGAGGCCCTTGAAGAGCCGCTGGACGACGCCGTCCTTGTAGGAGTTCACGCCCCTCATGTCGATGCCCTCGAGCGTCGCCGTCACGCCGAAGCGCGCGGACTCGCGCGTCGAATCGGCGATCTCGGCCGCGTGCAACAGGGCCTTCGTGGGGATGCAGCCGACGTGCAGGCAGGTCCCGCCGAGCTTGTCCTTCTCGACCAGGGCGACCGTGAGGCCGAGTTGGGCGGCACGCAGCGCACAGGCGTATCCGCCCGAGCCTGCCCCGAGAATGACGACGTCAAACGAAGGCATGGGCCCCATGCTCGCACGGGATTGGGCACACTTGGCACATGGCCCTGATCGATCGATGGCGACGCCGCCGCGGAATGTCCGGTGGCGGCACCTCGTCCTCTGCCTACGGGAAGCACATCGACCCCGAGGCAGAGGCGCACATGCGCGATTTCATCGCGACCCGCATCGGGGTCGAGGGCTTCGTCGAGCCGCGTACGACGGTCACCGACGTGACCCTGCTGCTGGTCGCGCGCGATGGCGAATGGACCCGGCGCCGGGTGCCCTCGGTGGCCTGGGCGCACAACTTCGCCAATGACCTGGCCGTGCCGTCGTACGACGCCGCCGTGGTCGGTGTGCCCGCGCGGATGCGGGAGTACAACCGCCGTCAGAAGCGCCCGCCGATCGAGGACACGCCGGCCGGCCTCGACGACATGCCGCCGATCTAGTGGTCCGCCTGCCCAATACCGCTGCCCGCGCTATTTCGCGGCCACACCACTAGGCGCGCTCGGCGCGGTCCACCAGGTACTGCACCAGCGTCCGTACGCCGAAACCCGTGCCGCCGGCAGGAACATCGCCCCACGGGCGCTCGCCGTTCCAGGCGGGACCGGCGATGTCGATGTGCGCGAAGGGCGTGTCGCCGGCGAAGTGGAAGAGGAAGGCTGCCGCGAAGGACGAGGAGCCCCACCGGACCCAGTTGTGCTGGAGCAGGTCGGCCATCGTGGTGTCCTGGACCGCCTTCACGATGTGATCCGGGACCGGGAGAGGCCACGCCAGCTCTCCGGCGGCATCGGCCGCGCTGCGGACCAGGGCGAGCTGGTCGTCGGTGCCGAAGAGCGCGGCGACCTTGTGCCCGAGTGCGGTGACGGCGGGCCCGGTCAGCGTGGAGATCTCCACGATCGCCTCGGGCTCGTCCGCACGTGCCAGCGACAGCGCGTCGGCGAGGAGCATGCGGCCCTCGGCGTCGGTGTTGGTGATCTCGACCGTGGTGCCGTCATGGGTGGTGACCACATCGCCGGGACGCATCGCCGTACCGGAGAGCATGTTCTCGGCGAGCGGTGCCCACGCGATGATCTCGACGGGCAGGTCGAGCCGCGCGGCGGCGTGGATCGTGGCGATCACCGCGGCGGCTCCCGCCATGTCGAACTTCATCGTCGCCATCGAGGAGCCGGGCTTGAGGGTGAGCCCGCCGGAGTCGTAGGTGATGCCCTTGCCGACCAGGGCGATCCTCGCGACCGGCGCCTCGGGCTTGTGGTGGAGCCGGACCAGGCAGGGTGGATTGGCCGAGCTCAGACCGACGCTGAGGATGCCGCCGCATCCGAGCTCGGCGAGCCGGTCGGCGTCGTACACCTCGGCCGTGACCCGGGGCGATCGCAGTTTGGTCGCGGCCGCGGCGAGGGCGGCCGGGGTGAGCAGGTTCGGTGGCTCGTTGACCCAGTCGCGAGCGGTGGCGAGCAGTTCCTCGACCACCTCGGCGCGCTTGAGCGCGGCCGTGACGTCCTGGCGGCGGGCAGCATCGGAGAGGACCGAGATGTTCGCCGGGCGGTCGGTGCCGGCGCCGCCCGAGGCGAAGCCCTCCACGACGGCCCGCACCTCCTCGGCGTCGCCTGCGGGCAGGGCCAGTGCCACGGAGCCGCTGTTGCCGAGCTGTCGGGCGGCGACGCCGGCGGCACGCCGGATGGCCACGTGATCGGGCTCGGGCTCGGAGCCCATGCCGACCAGGACCAGCGTCGCGGCCCGGATGGTGTCGTCGGTGCGCACGCGGACGGCGGAGCGCGCCTCGGGGTCGAAGGCCTCGGCCGCGAGCAGGGCACCGAAGCGGCGACCGTACGCCGCCGCGACCGGCTCGCCGCCCGGCGCCACTCGGGGCTTGCCGGCGGTGCCGGTGACGCCGATGACGACGACATCCGTATTGGTGCGTGCCGGGTCGCCCTTGCGCAGCGTGTACTCACTCACGGATCGACATGTTAGATCGATCGGCCGCCGTGTAGGTTCTGGCGCCATGAGCGCACTTCGTTCTCCGATCCACGACCGTCATGTCGCGCTGGGCGCGAAGTTCTCCGAATTCGGTGGCTGGGACATGCCCCTGGA
>JASLCW010000273.1 GCA_030151765.1 Marmoricola sp. | reverse complement strand
GCCGCGCGCGGAACTGCAGGCGCGCGGCCCGACGGCCACGATCCGGTCTCCCTCGACGAGGACGGCACCGTCCTCGATCAGGTCCGCCTCGTCGAGGGAGACGACCGGATCGCCGAGCAGCAGAATCCGCCGGGTCATGCCCGAGTGCACCCGGCCAGCATCACGAGAGCACCGGCCAGGACTCGTCGCGGTACGCCGAGTCCCAGAACATCCACTCGTAACGAGTCGCGATCACCGCGAGCTCGCGCGCCGTGGCGTTCTCCCGGTCACCGCCGTTCACACCGACGACGTCGAGCAGGTTGAGTACGCCCTCGACCTCGGTGGCATAGTCGCCGCTGGCGTAGTTCTCGATCCAGCGTGCGTAGATCGGGTCCGGCGAACCCGCTGCGACCAGGTGCTGTCCGACCTCGGCATAGATCCACATGCAGGGCAGGATGGTGGCCACGCCCTCGAGGAACGAGCCGTCATGTGCCCGGGCGAGCATGAAGTCGGCATACGCAGCCGCCGTCGGCGTCGGCACCGCGTGCTGCAGGTCCCCTCGGGTCAGCCCGACCTGGAGGGCCAGCCCCTCATGCAGGTCCGACTCCGCCGCCACCGCGCCCTGGGCGTGACTCAGCATCGAGTGCATCATCTCTTCGGTGGGCGCCTTGGACGCGAGCACCGCCAGAGCGCGGGCGTACTTGCGAATGTAGTAGGAGTCCTGGGCCAGGAAGCGTCCGAAGGCCGCGTGGTCCAGCTCGCCGGTGGTCAGGCCCTCGATGAAGGGATGCCGCAGGATGGCCCGGTAGCCCGGCTCCATGTCCTGCCATAGCATCCCGGTCCAGCCGGTGCGCGTCGGCGCTGTGATCTCGGTCGTCATCGCGTCCCCCTCACTTCTTCGGCAGCAGGTCGTTGTCGACGATCTTCGAGACGTCGACCTGCTTGTCGATGGTCTTGTTGTCGTACATCCACTTCGCCAGTGCGTCCCAGCTGCTGATGTCCTGGTAGCCGAAGCCCTTCGGGTTGGCCAGGAGCGGAGCGGTCAGGTTGACCATCTTCTCCAGGGCATCGGCGCTGTAGCCCTTGGCGACCGGCTTCATCGCGGCGAGGGCGGCGGCCGGATCGGCCTGTGCCTTCGCGTCGCCCTTGGCCAGTCCGGCCAGGAACTTGGTGACATTGGCGCGATAGGCCTTGTCCTTGTCCAGCTTGGTGCGGTTGGCGATGATGACCAGCTCGTCGTAGTTGGGGATGCCGACCTCACCGATCGGATAGGCCACCGGGTCGAGGCCGTGGTCGCGCAGTTCGACGCTCTCGATGTTCTGGTAGGCGCCGATCACCGCGGCCACCTTGCCGGAGACCATCGCTGGGATGAAGCCCTGGTTGAGCGAGACGAACTTGATGTCGCTGTCGCTGAAGCCCTTCTGCTTGAGGACATAGCGCCACATCGCCTCCGCGACCGGGTCGCCGGACGAGCCGATGTTCTTCCCCTTCAGGTCGGTGATGCTCTGCACCTTGGAGTTCTTGTCGAGGATCAGCGAGTTCAGCGTGGTCGGGATCAGCGCCGCGACGGAGACCACGTCGAGTCCCTGCGCCTCGGCGTTCACGACCGCGGTCGCGTACGAGATCGCCACCGGCATCTGGCCGAGGCTGACCAGCTTCAGCGAGTCCGTGTTGTTCGACGGAGGCTGCAGCTTGACGTCGAGTCCCTCGTCCTTGAAGGCGCCCATCTGCTGCGCCGTGTAGAGGGAGATGTGGTCAGGATTGGGGAACCAGTCCATCAGGACCGTCATCTTCGAGGAATCGCCTCCGCCGCCCGAGCCGCAGGCCGCGAGCGTGAGCGCAGCGATGACGCCTCCGACGAGCAGGACCGCTCGCCTCCGCACATCGATCATGGCAACTACTACCTTTCTGTACGCGCCCAGGGGCACACGAGCCGCTCGACGATCGAGACGGCGATGAACAGCACGATGGACATGGCGGTCAGCGCGAAGATCGCGACGAAGACCATGTCGGTCCGCAGTTGGGAAGTGGCCTGGATCATCACGTAGCCGAGGCCGTCGGTGGAGCCGGCGAATTCGGCGAAGACCGCGCCGACCGAGGCATAGGTCGCCGAAATCCGCAGGCCGGTGAAGAATTCCGGCAGGGCTGCCGGGATCTCGACCCGGCGCAGGATCGCCCAGCGGCTGGCGTCCAGTGTGCGCATCACCTTGACCAGCTCCGGGTCGACCGAGCCCAGTCCGTGCATCGTGTTGACCACGATCGAGAAGAAGCAGATCAGGCAGACCACGATCACCTTGGGTGCGAGCGTGTAGCCGAAGATGATCGCCAGTACCGGAGCAATCACGACGATCGGCACCGCCTGCGAGCCGATCAGCAGGGGCAGCACCGCCGTACGGAGCGCCGCGGAGAGATGGAGCGCGAGGGCGATGAGGACGCCGACCGCGATGGCGACCGCGAATCCGACGAGTACCTCCTGCAAGGTCACCCGGATGGCACTGGAGAAGACACTGGACCACTGGTCGTGGGCCGCGGTCCAGATGTCGCTCAGTGACGGGAGGATGTACTTCGGTACGCCGAGCACACTGCTGCTGAGCTGCCAGGCGATCGCGACCAGCAGCAGGATGCCGGCGGGGGGCGCGAGGTGGAGCAGTTGCGCTCGGAACTTCGCCATCGTCGAGGGATCCGTCGTACTGACGGGAGGCACTGCCTCAGCCACGGTCATGATTGCCCGCCTCCAGGAGGGACAGGAGTTCGTCGCGGAGCGCCGCGAACTCGGGGTGCTTGATCAGCTCGCGCCGGCTCTCGGTCTCCGGAAGCTGGACGTCGATCTTGCGGACGATGCGTCCCGGCCGGGCCGACATGACGACGACGGTGTCGCCGAGGAGGAGAGCCTCCTCGACGTCATGGGTCACGAGCACCGTCGTACGCGGGGTCTCGTCGAGAGTGCGCCGCAACCACTGCTGCAGATCGCCTCGCGTGATCGAGTCGAGCGCGCCGAAGGGCTCGTCGAAGAGCAGCACGTCCTTGCCGGCGACCAGGGTGCGCAGGAAGGAGACCCGCTGCCGCATGCCACCGGAGAGCTGGTGCGGATAGCGGTCCTGGAAGTCGGCGAGCCCGAACCGCTCGACGAGCTCGGTCACCTGCGCCCGTGCCTCGGACTTCTTCACACCCTTGTTCTCCAGCGCGAGGGCCGCATTGCCGACCACGTCGCGCCAGGGCAACAGCAGGTCGCGCTGCGGCATCCAGGCACATCGGGCCAGTCGCTCCTGGGCCGACGTGGCGCCCTCCACGCGGATGACGCCCTCCGTGGGCTCGGAGAGCCCGCAGATCAGGTTCAGGACCGTCGACTTGCCGCAGCCGCTTGGGCCGATGATCGACAGCCGACCGTGCCGTGGCAGCGAGAGGTCGACGCCCGCCACGGCGACGGTCTCGCCGAAACGTCGTCCGACCTTCGAGAGCTCGATGCCCTCTCCCGTCGGTGGCGAGTCGCTCGGTGCGACCGCCACCGGGTCCTGCGTGGTGTTCATGATGTGCCTCGCTCTCGGAAGTGGGGTCGTCACAACACGCCGTACGGCGCGTTCTGGTCAGTCGTCGAAGCGCTGGCCGCCGGCGATGGCCATGTCCCAGAAGCCCAGCTCCAGCTCGCTGGCCGTGGCGAAGATCTCGCGCAGATCGCGCCGGCGTACCTCGTCCAGGCCCGCGACCTCGGCATCGAGCTTGTCCCGCATGCCGCGCACCAGCTGGTCGTACTCGTCGGTGGAGAAGAACTCGAACCAGCCTGTGTACACAGGGTGTTCGGCCACCTTGCCCGTGTAGGCACGGGCGATCTCGCCGTAACTCCACGCGCACGGCAGGATCAGCGTCGCGATGTCCGTGGCGTCGCCCGACGCGGCGACCGCGAGCAGGTACGACGTGTAGTTGCGGCAGCCGGGCTCCATCCGCGTGGCCGGTGGCGCGGTCGACCCGGTGACCTCGCGCGTACGACGCAGCAGATCCTCGTTCTGCGGGATCTCCACGTCGACGATGTTGACCAGCGAGGCGGTGTATGCCGCGAGCTCGGTCGCCGTTCGTGAGCGAGCCACCGCGAGCGCGATCGCCCGGGCGTATTGCGGCAGGTACAGCAGGTTCTGCTCGACGTAGAACTGGTACTGCTCGGCGGGCAGCGAGCCGTCGGCCATGCCGCGGACAAAGGGATGCGCCGCCAACGACTCCCACAGGCCCGAGATCTCCGCGCGAGCAGTGCTGGTGAAAGCCTCGGGATCGACCACTATCCGCCTCCTGCACATCAGATCTTAGATGTGATCTTAAACATATGATTTGGGCATGGTCAACGAAAACTCGGGGCTCAAGCTCGCAACGGCGACCGGCCGCTCGTAGGCCCATGCGCTTTCAGAGTGCCTATGTTGCGGTTGGAACGCGGATCTTGCGGTCCGGCGCCTCGGTGCCAGCGATGCGTCCGAACGGCGAACAAGGCCTGGTCTGCAAAGAAGCCCGATGGCGGCGCCTCATTTGCCCCGTGAACGCGGTAAGGGCGTACCGCGACTGGTGAGCGAGATCCTTACCTGAGCCAAAGGGCGGGTAGCGGGGCAGGACCTCGCATGCGGGTCAGTCGAGGTCCCACTCGTAGGAGAATTTCTCGATCGCGAGGATCAGCGAGGTCTCCACATCGGAGATGCCGGGAAGGGTGCCGAGCACGTCGGTCTTGAAGCGCAGCAGGTGGTCGTGGTCGGTGAAGAAGGCCTCGATCATCACGTCGAAGCGGCCGGTCGAGAGGCCGCAGTAGCGGACTTCCTTCTGCTCGACGAGCGCTGCGGCGACCTCGCGCAGATTCGGCAGGGAGACGGACAGGCCGATGATGGCCGAGACGTTGAAGCCGGCGATCCGGGGCGTGGGTACCGCCACGATCTCGAAGAAGTCCTTGTCCTGCATCGCGGCGATGCGCTTGCGGACGGTCGTCTCGGTCGTGCCCAGGCGGCGGGCGATCTCGGTGTTCGAGGTGCGTCCGTCGCGCTGGAGGATGCGCAGGATCTCCTGATCGGTCGAGTCGAGGACGGGTGCGGACGCGCCGCGTCGCCGGTTCGTCGCCTGGGTTCCTTTTGCCACGCGATCACAGTAGACGAGTGAGGCCCATCAACCTCTTATGGTTCGAAATACGTCAGAAAGATCGCTGTAAGTGTTGACATTCGAACCAAAGGCTTGAACTATTGACCGAAATTCGACCGAATGTGACATGGGGCACATGGTCGAGGCCCGCGAGAATGTGGAAGGGGTACGGCTTTGTCGGCCATCGAGATGGATGCAACGGCCCAGAACGTCCGTGAGCGAGCCAACCAGGAGGCAGTGGGGAAGCTCCTGGCTGCCGAGCCGGTGCTGGTGGCCGTCGAGGCCGCGGGCGACATCGTCCCCGGCATGACCGCAACCACCATCCTCACCTCCGGGGCACCGATGGCGTGGGCGGAGTACACCGGCGGGCAGCGTCGCGCCATCATGTACGGCGCCGTCTACGAAGGGCTGGCGGGCGATCTCGAGGATGCCGAGCGAAAGCTCGACAAGGGCGAGATCGAGGTCGGCTCGACCCAGGACCACGGCTGCGTCGGTTCGGTGGCCGGGATCTACACCGCGTCGATGCCGGTGTTCGTCGTACGCGACGAGACCAGCGGGACCACGGCCTTCTGCAACTTCTACGAAGGCAAGAGCCGCTATCGCCTGAACTACGGATCCTTCGACCAGGAAGTCATCGACAGCCTCCGCTGGCTCGAGTCGACCCTCGCCCCCCTGCTGCGCGAGGTGCTGGCGGTCGGCGGCCCGGTCCCGCTGCGAGAACTGATGGCCCGGGCGCTGCGTCTCGGCGACGAATTGCACAGCCGCAACACCGCGGCGACGCTGCTCTTCCAGCGCGAGATCACGCCCGCGCTCCTGAAGCTGGCCGGCACGGAGGCCCATCGGGCCGAGGTCGAGGACGTCCTGAACTTCTTCACGGCCAACGACTACACCTTCCTGCGCCTGAGCATGGCGGCAGCCAAGGCCACAGCTGACGCGGCCCACGGGGTTGCCGCCAGCAGCCTCGTCACGGGGCAGATCCTGAGCTGCCGCGAGTACGCAATCCGGGTCAGCGGACTGGGCGACCAGTGGTTCCGCGGACCGCACCCCGACCTGGATGGCAGGTTCTTCGACGACTTCTCCGCAGCGGACGCCGAATGGCTCGGTGGCGAGAGCTGCTTCACCGAGGTGGTGGGTCTGGGTGGAATGGCCCAGGCATGTGCGCCATCGCTGATGGAGTACCAGGGTGGCAGTTATCAGGCGATGGTCGACAACACCGAGGCGATGTACTCGATCACGCTCGCCGAGCATCCGCACTACCGGATACCGAGTCTCGGATTCCGCGGTACGCCGGTTGGGGTCGATCTGTTCTCGGTGATCGCCACGGGCACGACCCCACTCATCGACGGCGGGTTGGCGGGCAAGGGCGGCGGTCAGATCGGGGCCGGCATCCTGCGGCCGCGACTCGGAGCCTTCGATGAAGCGATGAAGTCCTTCACAGCGACCTACGGGGCCTGAGCGCTCCGACCGGATCGGACCGAGAGAGAGGCATGCGTCTCATGACCAACACCAGTGTCAACCCGAGAGCAGCGCGTCGTACGGGGAACATGGGCGCCTTCGAGCTGGCCTTCTTCGTGATTGCCGCAGCTGGCCCGCTCCTGGTGGTCGCCGGCTACACGCCCATCGCTTTCCTGGTCGGCGGGGTCGGTGCTCCCGGCGCTCAGATGGTGGCCAGCCTGGTGCTGCTCTTCTTCGCCGTCGGCCTGACCCGGATGGCGCTCCGGATCGAGAATGCCGGCGCCTTCTATGCCTATATCGGGCAGGCCTTCGGGAAGCTGGCAGGTGCCGGTTCGGCCGTACTCGCGGCAGGCTCCTATGCCGTGATCACCGCCGCCGAGGTCGTCGTCGTCGGCTACTTCGCCTCTTCTTCGGTGAGTCAGCGCCTCGATCTGTCGATTCCGTGGTGGGTGTTCTCCCTGGCCACCTGGGCGATCGTCTTCTTCCTGGGGCATCGCCAGATCTCGATCAGCGCCAAGGTTCTGGGCATCGCGCTGATCAGTGAGGCCGGCGTACTGCTCATCCTCGCGCTGGCCGTTCTCATCACCGGCGGCCCCGACGGCCTCGACCTGCTCTCGTTCAAGCCGTCATCGATCTTTGCCGGGGGCGGCACCGGGGCCATGTTCGCGATCGTCTTCGGCGCCTTCCTCGGATTCGAGTCCACGGCGATCTACACCGAGGAGGCGCGAGACCCCCGTCGGACCGTTCCTCGGGCGATCTACATGGCCATCGGATTCCTGGGCGTCTTCTACACCTTCGTCTCGTGGACCGTGTACCTCGCCTACGGCAAGTCGGGCATCGTCGCGGCGGCGACCGAGGACCCTGTCGGCCTGGTCTTCAATGCCTTCGACCACTACGTCGGGTCCTGGGCGGTCGTGGTCTGCGAGGTGCTCATCGTGACGAGCTCCTTCGCCTCGGCCCTAGCCTTCCACAACACCGCCATCCGCTACATCCACACCCTGGGCCGTGAGGAGATGTTCCCGGCCGGTCTGGCGAAGGTGCACGACAGGCACGGCTCACCTGCGGCCTCCAACGTGGTGCTGTCGGTGATCACGCTGGTAGCCGTCGTGATCACCATGCTGATGGGCGTCAAGAACGTGTACCTGTCGATGTTCATCCCGATCGTTTCGACCGGCGTGGTGGGCGTGCTCGCGCTGCAAGCCGCCTGCGCCCTTGCGGTCGTCATCTATTTCCGATTCGTCAACAGGTCCCACGGGCTCGGCCTGTGGAGCACCCTGATCGCGCCCGGTATCGGCTTCCTCGGCCTTGCCATCGCGGTGTACCTCACTGTCCGGAACTTCCAGTTCCTGTCCGGCCAGTCTCTGGGCGTCAACATCCTGCTGCTGAGCTGGGTGCCGCTCCTGGTGGTCGCCGGCGTCGTACGCGCCCTGGTGATGAGGTCCGCCAACCCTGAGGCCTACGAACTGCTGACCCGCACCAATGTCTACAAGGACTGAACGTCAGTGCCTTCATTCATTTCATCAAGCAAACAACACAGAAGGGGTCGTTGACCACCAATGGACACTCTCAGGGAAATCGACGCGAAGTACGAGGAGCAGGTCAAGGCACTGACCGACCAGGGCGTCCGCTATGTGACGGCGGCGTGGATCGACATCATGGGCCGCTCGCGTGCCAAGAGTCACCCGGTCCACTACCTGCCCCAGCTGATGTCCGGCTTCGCCCGCTACACCCCGCGCGGGGTCAACGGCATCGGCGAGATGGACCCGATCGAAGAGGAGGCGACGAGCCTCCCCGATCTAGACAGCCTTACGGTGCTCCCCTGGGACAACCGCTTTGCGTGGATGGCCGCGGACCTGTGGTCGGACAGCGGTGACTACTTCGACCTGTGCCCCCGGTCCATCCTCAAGCGGCAGATCGCGAAGGCAGCCGACCGCGGCTTCAAGCCCACCTTGGGAATCGAGCCGGAGTTCTACGTCTATCGTCCCGAAGACGTGACCGAGGACGGGCTCGGGCTTCTTTCCGTCACGGGCGACATGATGCCCACGTCGGGGTACGACGTCGAGACGATGTACGACGTCAGTGGCTTCCTGGACGATGCCATCGAGATGATGCGCGGCATCGGCATCGAACCCTTCGCCATGGGCGCCGAGGGCGGTAAGAACCAGTTCGAGATCGACTTCTACTACAAGGAACTGCTCGAGATGGCCGACAAGGTCACCTTGTTCCGCTTGGGCATGCACCAGGTCGCCAAGAAGCATGGCCTTGCGGTGTCCTTCATGCCCAAGCCGTTCGCCAACTACTGGGGTTCGGGGGCGCACTTCAACCTGGGCCTGGAACACATCGACCAGCCGGGCAAGAGCGTTCTGCGCACGGGATCCGACGTCCAAGGCACGTGGGCCTGGACGAAGGAGTGCGACTATTTCGTCGGCGGCATCCTCAAGCACGCGCGGTCGCTGACTGCGCTGACGAACCCGCTGGTCAATTCCTACAAGCGGCTCACTCCGCGGCTGGTCGACGGCTCGCCTTCGTGGGCCCCGATTAAGATCGCCTACGGCCCGAACAACCGGTCGTGCATGATCCGCCGGCCCGAGAACAGACCCGCGATCGAGATCCGCAATCCGGATGCTGCCGCCAATGTCTATCTCGCCGGTGCGTTCATGCTCGCGGCCGGCCTGGAAGGCATCGACCAGCAGATCGATCCGGGCCCGGAGATGCGCGAGTTGGCCTCGGACCGTGCGGAGATCCAGAACCTGCCACGTACACTGCTCGAGTCGATCGAGGAACTGGAGGCCGACGAGCTGGCGCACGAGGTCTTCGGTCCCGGCTTCATGCGGGACTACACGGAGGCCAAGCGCACCGAGTGGGAGCAGGACCACCTCCGGGTCGGCGGCGACGAGCGCGCCGAGACCCTCGTCTACTACTGAGCAC
>JASLCW010000271.1 GCA_030151765.1 Marmoricola sp. | reverse complement strand
CACGTCGCCCAGCCCCGGCAACGGCCAGGGCGGCTGACCGGCGGTTCAGCCGGTACGGCGCTTGTCGCCCGTCGACCCGACGGTCGCGTGGCGCAGGTCAGTCGTACCCGTGTACGCCGGCATCGCGATCGCGCTGGACGATTCCACCTGCCAACCGAGCTGGTAGGCATGCGCGATCGTGAGATAGGCCGCGATATAGGTGCTGCGGTCGAGTGCGCCCTGCAGCGCGACGGGGTCGCCGACGGCGCTGATCCGGTACGGCGGTGAATAGGGCACGCCGTGGAGCACGACGGTGTTGCCGACGCACTTGATGCCCGTCGTGGAGATGATCCGCTGACCCTGCACGGTGATGCCCTGGGCGCCGCCGATCCAGAGAGCGTTGACGACCGCCTGGATGTCCTGCTGGTGTACGACGAGTTCGTCGGCGGTGGCCTTGCCGCTGCTGACCGTCTGGTCCAGCACCGCCTTGGGTGCATCGGACAGGGTGACCGTGAGCCCGGGGCCCAACAGCGGGGTGAAGCCGGCCGCCTCCTTGAGCTGGTCGACCTTGCGCTGCAGCCGGGCGACCCGCTTGTCGGAGACGCTGCCGGTCAGCCGGTTGACCTCCTCGCTCAAGCTCGCCACCCGCGCCTGGAGGGCGTCGGTCGAGTCCTTCTCGTGCTGCAGGACGGTGTCGAGGTCGGTGACGCTGCTGGCGCGCAGATCGCTGCCGCCGGAGTCGAGTGCGCTGGTCGCGAAGAGCAGGCCGGCGGCGAAGCACACCACCACGGCCACAGGTCTCCACCCGTGCATCCAACGCCCCGCCGAGGCCGACCACCACCGGCCGGACGAACCCGAGGGCGAGCCTGACCCGTCCATGTGGCTACGCTAGCGGACGACCCAGACCTCTCAAGGAGCCCGAACGTGTCGAAGCGCGGACCCCGCAGCCCGGTGATTTCCAATAGCGGCTATGTCACCTCGATCCCGAGGTGCGCGATCGCCCTCGGCCTCATCGTCCTCGGCATCGCCTGGATCGTCGTGTACTACGCGGTCGCGCGCCACGCCGCCCTGGACATCCTGACCTCGAGTGGCAAGAAGCCCTCGGACCCGCTCCCGTTCATGGCCGACCTGAAGCGGTGGAACTACCTGATCGGCTTCCTGCTCATCTTCGCCGGCATGATCCTCGCCGCCCACAAGTCGACTCCGCTCGGCCGTGGCCAGGGGGTCGTCGTGGGCATGCTCTTCAGTTTCCTCTTCGGCCTCGCCTGGGTGGTCACCTACTACTTCCTCGGCGACAGCCTCTACAAGGTGTGGGTCATGAACGACCTCAACCAGCTCAACCTGATGGTGGGCGTCGGCTTCATGGCCGTCGGCTTCAGCTACGCCACCAAGTGGGAGTAGCCCCCTACCTCTGCACGCAGCGACGCGCGTCCTCCCCTCGGGAGGGCGCGCGTTTCGTATTCCCGGGCGAGGCCCGCCCCCGTCCACAGGCACCGAATCACAGCGATGTAGTTATCCACAGGCCTTTCCACACCTGTGGGTGAATGACAACGCTGTAGTTATCCACAAGTTCACACACAGCCTGGGGATGATCCACCGCGCGCATGCCGGGATAGTCCAATACGCCTCGCACCGGATTCACGCCGAATCTGGTGCGAGGCGTATTGGACTACCCGGGTGAGCGGGTCAGGAGAGGGCGGTGGCCCTGACCAGGATCAGGATGATGCTGATCAGCAGGATCCCACCGAGGCCGGCGGCCTGGACCGGCGTACGCCGTTCGCGGGGCGCATAGACCAGCGCCGCCGCCGCCAGGGCACCGCCGATCAGGCCACCGAGGTGCCCCTGCCAGGAGATGCCGGTGCTGGTGAAGGTGATCACCAGGTTGAGGCCCAGCCATACCCAGATCTGTTGCATCTGGGCGCCGACCTTGTTGCCGATCACGATCAGCGCGCCCATGAGACCGAAGATCGCACCCGACGCCCCGACCGTCTGCGTCGTCGTACCGGAGAAGAGCATCACCGCCGCGGAACCGGCGATCGCCGCCACGAAGTAGATGCCGAGATAGCGGACCCGGCCCACCATCATCTCGACGACCGGCCCCAGGAACCACAGGGCGAGCATGTTGAAGCCGATGTGCAGGACGTCGACATGGGTGAAGGTCGAGGTCAGCACCTGCCACCAGGCGCCGTTGGTGACTCCGTCGATCCACTGCGGATGACCGGCGTTGATCGCGCAGGACGCGGCCGTGTGGGAGTCGATGTAGTAGCGCCCGTCGGGCAAGGAGCACCGGCCCTGCGGGAGCAACGCGAGCTTGTTGAAGAGCGAGCTGTTGTCGCCGCCGTTGGCCCTGACCATCAACCAGACGAAGGCATTGATCGCGATCAGGATCAGCGTGGTGAGCTGCGGGTTGGCGGTCGGATTGCCACCGAAGCGGAGCCGGCCCGTACGCGTCGTACGGGCCCCCTCCTTGACGCACTCGGGGCACTGAAAGCCGACCGCCGCGGAGTTCATGCAGTCCGGGCAGATCGGCCGGTCGCAGCGCTGGCACCGGATCCAGGTCTCGCGACCCGGATGCCGGTAGCAGGTGGGTGCGCCGGTCTCGGCCGACATGCCCGGAGTGCCCTCACTCACGCGCGGGTGATCTCCACCGACTCGATGACGACCGGCTCGA
>JASLCW010000109.1 GCA_030151765.1 Marmoricola sp. | reverse complement strand
GCTGCCGACGCGGCTGCCGACGCGACCATCTCCGTGGTGCAGCTCGAGCACATGCTCAAGGAGCGCTCGGAGGGCACTCGTGACTTCGTCCTCGTGGACGTACGCGAGCCCAACGAGTACGACATCAACCGGATCCCCGGCTCGGTGCTGATCCCCAAGGGCGAATTCCTCAACGGCAATGCCCTCGGCCAGCTGCCCTCCGTCGACTCGGGCACGCAGGTGGTCCTGCACTGCAAGTCGGGCGTGCGCTCGGCGGAGTGCCTGGCCGTCCTCAAGGGCGCCGGGTACGACGACGCGATCCACGTCGGCGGCGGCGTGGTGGCCTGGGTCAACCAGATCGATCCTTCGCAGCCGTCGTACTGAGCTGACGTTGTCCACCGACCGGTGGACAACGCTGTGGACAACTGGCTCGATCTGTGGACTGAGCACGGCCATCTGTGGAGAAGGTGGCGAATGTGCAGAATTCCCAAGAATAGTTGGCGAAAAGTCTTGCGCGCTGCTGTCGAAGTGGCGTAGAAATCAACCACGCCGAAGCCCCCGGGCAGAGGCAGGATGGCTCGAAGGAGAGAGTTTCAACCGGCGAGGAAACTCGCCGCCGCGGCAGGTGACGTAGCCGCGGGGGACTCCCGCCACGGGTGCATCGACCGGATGAGTCACCGACCCGGTCAAATCGAAGGGCCCTTGCAACTCATACTTGCAAGGGCCCTTCACCCATCTCCGGCAGGTGGTCTGTCGGTGCCGTGTGCTGAGGTGTTCCCATGCCCCGCTACCAGCTCGTCCCGCCGCCGACCGCTCCGATGGTGCCGGTGCTCGACGAGCACCAGCGTCGCGTGGTCGAGCACCCGGGCGGACCGCTGCTGGTGCTGGCCGGTCCGGGCACCGGCAAGACGACGACGCTCGTCGAGGCCATCGTCGACCGGGTCGAGCAGCGGGGGGCCTCGCCCGATCAGGTGCTGGCACTGACCTTCAGCCGCAAGGCCGCCGAGCAGCTCCGCGACCGGGTCGCGGCCCGGCTGGGCCGGACCAGCTCGACGCCGATGGCGGCCACCTTCCACTCCTTCGCCTACGGGCTGATCCGGCGCTATGCCCCCGCCGAGCTCTATGCCGCCCCGCTGCGGCTGCTCTCGGCGCCGGAGCAGGACGTGATCCTGCGCGAGCTGCTCACCAACTCACCCGAGTCGGTGCGCTGGCCCGACGGACTCGGCCGGGCGCTCGGCACCCGTGGCTTCGCGCGCGAGGTGCACGACGTGCTCGCCCGGGCCCGGGAGAAGGGCCTCGACGGCGCCGAGTTGCGGCAGCTGGGGGAGCAGGCGGGCGAGCCGGCGTACGTGGCTGCCGGTCTCTTCCTCGACCAGTACCTCGACAATCTCGACAGCCAGGGTGCGGTCGACTATGCCGACCTGATCAGGCGCGCGGTGATCGAGGCCGACGAGCACCGGCTGGAGCTGCGCGAGCGCTTCCGGCAGGTCTTCGTCGACGAATACCAGGACACCGACCCGGGCCAGGTCGCGCTGTTGCAGGCGCTCGCCGGCGACGGCGCCGATCTCGTGGCCGTCGGCGATCCGCACCAGTCGATCTATGCCTTCCGCGGCGCCGAGGTGCGCGGCATCCTCGACTTCCCCGACCAGTTCCGGCGCCGCGACGGCAGTGCCGCCGATGTCGTCGCGTTGGCGACCACGCGCCGCTTCGGCCCGCGGCTGCTCGACGCGGCCCGCAGTGTGGCCGCCCGGCTGCCACTGACCGGGAGCATTCCGGCCGGTGCGCGGCAGGCCTTCCTCGACCCGGTGGCCGAGGCCGCCTCGCCCGGCACGGTCGAGGTCCGGGTCCACGACACCGAGCGCGGCGAGGCCGAGCACATCGCCGACCTGCTCCGGCGCGCGCATCTCGAGGACGGCATCGCCTGGCATGAGATGGCGGTGCTGGTGCGCTCGGCGCGCTCCCAGGTGCCCGCGCTGCGTCGGGCCCTGGTCGGCGCCGGAGTTCCGGTCGAGGTGGCCGGTGACGACCTGCCCCTGGTTCAGGACCCCGCGGTGGCACCCCTGCTCGACGCCTTCGCCGCCGCCGCCAACCTGGGCGACGACGATCCCGACAGCGCCGGCTTCCTCGACGCGCGCCGCTGCGAGGAGCTGCTCACCGGTCCGCTGGGGGGCATCGATGCCGCCGGCGTACGACGGCTGGTGCGCAGTGCCCGCCGGCGCGAACTGGAGGCGGCCGAGGGCGGTGACGCCCCGGTCGGGCGGTCCCGCGATCTCCTCCGGCGGCTCGTCGTGGAGCCGGGCTTCGCGGCCGAGCTGCCGGTGGCGGAGAGTGCCGCCGCGGCCGCGCTGCACGATCTGCTGGCGCGCACCTCGGAGGAGCTGGCCGCCGGAGGCAGCGCCGAGGAGGCGCTCTGGACCCTGTGGTCGGGGACGCCCTGGCCGGAGCGACTTCGCGCCGCCGCCGAGTCCGGCGGTGGCGCCGGCCGGCGGGCACATCGCGACCTCGACTCGATGGTGGCGCTCTTCGATGCCGCCGCCCGGACGGCGGAGAAGCGCGAGCAGCAGGGCGCGGCCGCCTTCGTCGAACGGCTGACCGCCCAGGAGATCCCCGCCGACACCCTCGCGGAGCAGGGAGTGCGTGGTTCGGCGGTGCGGCTGCTCACCGCCCATCGGAGCAAGGGACTCGAGTGGTCACTCGTGGTCGTCGCGCACGTCCAGGCAGAACGCTGGCCGGACCTGCGCCGGCGGGCCAGCCTGCTCCAGCCCGACCGCATCGGCAGCGGCGAACTGGTGCCGCCGGTCGGCACCCGGGAGCTGCTGGCCGAGGAGCGTCGGCTCTTCTACGTTGCCTGCACCCGCGCCCGCAGCCGGCTGGTGGTGACCGCGGTGGCCTCGCCCGACGACGACGGCGAGCAGCCCTCGCGCTTCCTGAACGAGCTCGGCGTCGAGGTCACCGCCTTCAAGGGCCGGCCACCGAGGCCGCTGTCGATGGCCGGGCTGGTCGGCGAACTGCGGCGTACGCTCGTCGACCCTGAGGTGCCCGAGGCTCTGCGTGCCGCCGCCGCGCGCCGGCTGGCCCGGCTGGCCGGCGAGCGCATCGAGCTGCAGAACGGGGAGCGTCCGCTGGTGCCGCACGCCGACCCCGCCACCTGGTGGGGCACCCGGCGGCGCTCGCTCTCGGACGAGCCGCTGCGCGAGGCCGACGCACCGGTGAAGGTCTCCGCGAGCACGCTCAAGTCGGTGGCCGACTGCCCGGCGCGCTGGTTCTTCGAGCGCGACGCGGGCGGCGCCCTGCCGATGCACCAGGCCGCCGGTGTCGGCCAGCTCGTGCACGCCCTGGCCGAGGCCATCGCCAAGGCCGAGGTGGCGGCGGACATCGACGTGCTGATGGAGCAGGTCGCGGCGGTCTGGGATCGCCTGGAGTTCCGGACGCCGTGGTCCCGTGAGCGCGAGCTCAACCGGGTGCGGCTGGCGCTCACCCGCTTCCTCGACTGGAACAGTGCCAATCCGCGCACCCTGCTGGGCACCGAGGTGGCTTTCACCACCGAGGTCGAGGTGCTCCCCGGGACCGTCGTACGGCTGCACGGCTATGCCGACCGGCTCGAGCTCGATGCCGAGGGCCGGGTGGTCGTGGTGGATCTCAAGACCGGCCGCAACAGGCCCACCGGACCGCAGGTCGCCAAGGACCTGCAGCTGGCGCTCTACCAGTACGCCGTCGACAGCGGCGCGCTCGCCGAGGTACGTCCCGGAGCCGTCAGCGGGGGCGCCGAGCTGCTGCAGATCGGTGAGGTCGATGCCGCCGCCCGTGCGGTGGTCCAGAGCCAGCCAGCGCACGCCGCGGACAGCAAGGAGCGCATCGAGCTGCGCGGCCGGATCGCGGCGGTGGAGCAGATGTTGCGCACCGAGACCTTCCCGGCGACGCCGAGCGATCAGATGTGTCGTTTCTGCGCCTTCGAGGCGATCTGCCCGGCACGCAGCGCCGGATCGGTGGTGGAGTTGTGAGTGTGCTCGACGAGACCGGTTTCGAGCCGAGGGCGATCGGGAGTCCCGAAGAGCTGCAGAAGGTCATGGGCACGTCGTACGCGCCGAGCGACCAGCAGTGGGCGGCGATCTCGGCGCCGCTCGGCCCGTCCGTGGTGATCGCCGGCGCCGGCTCGGGCAAGACCACCCTGATGGCGGCCCGGGTCGTCTATCTGGTGGTCACCGGTCAGGTCCGGCCCGAGGAGGTGCTCGGGCTGACCTTCACCACCAAGGCCGCCGCGGAGCTGCGCAACCGGATCCGGGCCGCGCTCACCGACGCCGGAGCCTTCGAGGACGGCGCCGACCCCGACGCCGAGATCCTCGAGCCGACCGTCGCCACCTACAACGCCTATGCCGCCAACCTGATCCAGGAGCAGGGGCTGCGGATCGGGCACGAGCCCGACACCCGGGTGATCACCGATGCCTCGCGCTATCAGCTCGGCGCCCGCGCGGTGGAGCGTTCGACGGCCGAGATCAACGTGCTCAGCGACCATCCGCCCACGGTGATCCAGAACCTGCTCGCCCTCGACGGCGCGATGACCGAGCACCTGGTCGATCCGGATCAGGTGCGTGCTCACGACGCCGAGGCGCGCCGCGGCTTCGAGCGGGCGCTGGCCGAGGAGCAGGCCGGCAAGAACCGTAAGACCTACTGCGAGCCCGCGCTGAAGGGGATCTCGGCGATCGACCGGCGTGCCGAGCTGCTCCAGCTGGTCGACGGCTATCGCCGGCTCAAGCGCGACTACGGGCTGATGGACTTCTCCGACCAGATCGCGCTGGCGGCCCGGCTGGCCGCCGAGCACCCCGAGGTCGGTGCCGTCGAGCGCGGTCGCTTCAAGGTGGTGCTGCTCGACGAGTACCAGGACACCTCGGTGGCGCAGGCCCGGATGCTGGCCGGCCTCTTCTCCGGTCCCGCGGCGGAGTCCGGTCGCGGCCATCCGGTGACCGCGGTCGGCGACCCCAACCAGGCGATCTACGGCTGGCGTGGCGCCTCGGTCTCCAACATCGTCAATTTCGCCGAGACCTTCCCGAACGCCGACGGCTCGCCCGTCCCGGTGCTGCCGCTGACGGTGAATCGCCGCTCCGATCGCAACATCCTCGGTGTCGCCAACACCATCGCGGCACCGCTCTACGCGGACTCCGGGCCAGTGACCCCGCTGGAGGCCAAGCCGGGGGCCGATCCCGGCTTCGTGGGCGTGCGGGTCTTCGAGACCGAGGCGGACGAGTTGACCTGGCTCGCCGACCGGGTCCGGGCGGCCCACGAGCACGAGGCGACCATCGAAGGCGAGGTCGGTCCGTGGGCACGGATCGGCGTACTGGCTCGCGACAATCGCAGCGCGGCTGCCTGCTTCGACGCGCTCACCGCGGTGGGGATCCCGGTCGAGATCGTCGGCCTGTCCGGGCTGCTCCGGCTGCCGGAGGTCGCCGAGCTGGTCGCCTGCCTCCGGCTGCTGCACGATGTCACCGACAACGCCGCGCTGCTCACCCTGCTGACCGGGCCGCGTTGGGCGATCGGGCCACGCGATCTCAAGCTGCTCGGCTCCCGGGCGGTCGAGCTGGCCGGCGGCCGCTTCGCCCGCGAGGAGACCGACCTCGCCGAGCAGCTGGCCACCATCGCCAACGGCGTCGACCCCCTCGAGATCACCGCACTCTCCGACGCACTCGACGACCCCGGGGAGGCGGCCTATTCCGGTCAGGCGCGGGAGCGCTTCGCCCTGCTCGCCGCCGAGCTGCGGATGCTGCGGGGGAGTGTCGGCGAGCCGATCCTCGATGTCGTACGACGCATCGTGGAGGTCACCGGCGTCGATGTCGAGCTGGCCTCCGCCCTCTCCGATGCCGCCGACGCGCGCCGGGACAACCTCGACCTCTTCCTCAAGGCGGTCGCCGACTTCCAGGCCATCGACGGCGAGGTGACGCTGGCCGCGCTGCTGGCCTACCTGACCGCGGAGGACGACCAGGGCAACGGCCTCGACGTGGCGACACCGACGGATGCCGACTCGGTGAAGCTGCTGACGGTGCACCGGGCCAAGGGCCTGGAGTGGGAATGGGTCTTCTCCGTCGGCGTCTGCGAGACCCGTTTCCCGAGCAATATCTCGCGCACGCTCTGGAACACCTCGCCCGCGGTGCTCCCGGCACCGCTGCGGGGCGACGCGGCGGACCTGCCGCAGCTGCGCGGCTTCGACAAGGCGGCCGTCGACGGCTACCGCGCCGACGCACGCGCGCACGAGGCCACCGAGGAACTCCGGCTGGCCTACGTCGCCTTCACCCGGGCGGCCCATCACCTCTGGATCACCTCGCACCTGTGGGGCCAGCGCGCCTCGTCGTACGGTCCGTCCAGCTATCAGCAGACCATCCGCGAGGCCGCGGCCGCGTGGGATGTCGAGGTGACCTGGCTGGACAAGCCGGAGAAGGGCACCCTCAACCCCGTCCTCGACGCAGTCGAGGCGGTCGTCTGGCCGCCGGTCGGCGTGGGACACGAGGTGCAACTGCGCCGGGCCGCCGCCGAGCTGGTCCGGGCCGTCGACCCGGCCGCTGCCGACACCGGTCTCGACCCGGAGCAGGCGGAGCGGGTGGCCGCCTGGGACGACGAACTGGACCGGCTGGTCGCCGAGGCCCGGCGCGGCCGCGGGAGCAGCATCGCCGTGCCCCTGCCGACCAGCCTCTCGGCGACGGCGCTGGCTCGACTGCGCGAGGACCCCGAGAGCTTCGCCCGCGATCTGGCCCGGCCGATGCCGCACCCGCCGTCCGCGGCGGCCCGCTTCGGCACCCGCTTCCATGCCTGGGTGGAGACCCGCTTCGGTCAGCAGCAGCTGATCGATCCGGGTGAGCTCGGCGACCGCGCCGACTCCGGCATCGAGGACGACGCCGACCTGACCGAGCTGACCGAGGCCTTCGAGTCCGGTCCCTTCGCGGACCGGCTGCCGGTGGCGATCGAGGCGCCCTTCTCGCTGGTGCTGGGGGAGGGTGACGATCCGCGGCTCGTCGTACGCGGACGCATCGACGCGGTGTACGACGACCGGGACGGTTTCCTGGTCGTCGACTGGAAGACCAGCCGGTCCCGTGCCGCCGACCCGATGCAGTTGGCGATCTATCGCGTGGCGTGGGCCGAGCTGCACGCGATACCACTGGAGAAGGTCCGGGCCGCCTTCGTCTACGTCCGCAGCGGTGAGGTGGTCGAGCCCGAGGGTCTGCCCGACCGTGCCGGTCTCCAGGCCGTCCTGCGCGGGGCTGGGGAGGCGGAATAGGGTCAGCTCATGGACCTGGTGACCTTTCCTGCTGAAGGCGAATGGCTCGACTGGCTGCGGGAGCAGGTGGAGGGCGCGCTGAGCAGGGCCACCGGTTATCTGGACCGGATGCGAGGGGGCGCCGCAGGTCTCGACGTCCTCAACGCCTGGAACGACGCTGCCATCGAGATCGGCAACGCGCACGCGGTCGCCTCACTGCTCAGCGCGGTGCACCCCGACCCGGCCCTGCGCGAGCTCGCCGAGGACCTGGAGGCGCGTATCGAGGCCTTCAGCACCGACATCAGCCTCGACCCGACGCTGTACGCCGCCCTCGAGTCGATCGGCGAGATCGAGGACCCGGCACCGGCCCGGGTGCTGCGCGAGGCGCTGCGCGAGTTCCGGCGCAGTGGTGTCGACCGTGACGAGGCGACCCGTGAACAGGTGCGCGGCCTCCGGCAGCGCGCCACCGAGCTCTCCCAGGCGATGAGCCGCAACATCCGTGACGGCCGCCGCGTCGTGCGGATCCCCGCCGCGGCGCTCGAGGGGATGCCGGCCGACTTCGTCGAGGAGCACCCGGCCGATGCCGAGGGCATGGTCGAGATCAGCACCGACTACACGGACACCCATCCCTTCATGGCCAACAGCGTCGACGCCGACGCGCGGCTGACCGTGATCCAGAGCTTCTTCGACCTCGGCTGGCCGGCCAACGACGCGGTGCTGCGTGAGCTCTTCGAGGTGCGCCATCAACTCGCCACCCTGCTCGGCTACGCGGACTGGCCGAGCTATGACGCCGAGGTCAAGATGATCGGCAAGGGTCCGGCGATCGCCGACTTCATCGACTCGATCAGCGCGGCCTCCGGGACCCGCGGCGAGGAGGAGCTGGCCATCCTGGCCGAGGTCGTCGGGGCCCCGATCGACATGGCCAATTCGCGTTTCGCCGCCGAGCAGAACCGGCGCCGGCGCTTCGACGTGGACAGCTCCGAGGTGCGTCGCTATTTCGATTTCACCAAGGTGCGGCAGGGTCTCCTCGACGTGACCGGCCGGCTCTTCGGGCTCGAGTACGCCGAGGTCGACGTACCGACGTGGCATCCTGACGTGGCGTCGTACGACGTCTCCCTCGACGGCGAACTGCTCGGCCGGATCCATCTCGACCTGCACCCGCGCGAGGGCAAGTACAACCATGCGGCGCAGTTCGAGCTCGTCTGCGGCATCCGCGACCGGCAGCTCCCCGAGGGAGTCCTGGTCTGCAATTTCCCGCGCGGGCTGATGGAGCACAACGACGTCGAGACGCTCTTCCACGAGTTCGGCCACCTGATGCACCACACTCTCGCCGGGCGGCACGACTGGGCCGACTTCTCCGGTGTCGCCACCGAGTGGGACTTCGTCGAGGCGCCCTCGCAGATGCTGGAGGAGTGGGCCTGGGACACCGCGGTGCTGCAGGAGTTCGCCACGGACGAGTCCGGTACGCCGATCCCCGCGGAGCTGGTCGCCCGGATGCGTGAGGCCGCCGAGTTCGGCAAGGGCTACCTGGCGCGTACCCAGATGTTCTACGCGGCCGTCTCCTACTACTTCCACCTGGAGCGGCCGAGCGACCTGACGGCGCGGATGAAGGAGCTGTGCGATCGCTACTCGCTGCTGCCGCTGCTTGAGGGCTCGCACTTCCACTGCGGCTTCGGACACCTGACCGACTACAGCAGCGGCTACTACACCTACATGTGGTCCGAGACGATCGCGAAGGATCTCTTCA
>JASLCW010000004.1 GCA_030151765.1 Marmoricola sp. | reverse complement strand
CGCATCGCCTGCAGCTCGATGGCGATGTTGGCGACCATGAAGGCGACCGACTGGCGGTGGCTGATCGGCTCACCGAAGGCCTCGCGCTCGTTGACGTACGGCGTCACGTAGTCGAGGACCGCCTGAGCCGTACCGACCGCGAGGGCGCACCACGCGAGACGGGAGAGCTGCACGCACTCGGTGTAGGTCGAGCCGTCCTTCTCCCCCAGGATCGCGTCGGCGCCGACCTCGACGTCCTTGAGGTGGAGCTTGGACAGGCCGGCCGCGCGGACACCCATCGACGGGTCTCCCTCGACGGTGACGCCCTCGGTCGAGGACTCGACCAGGAAGAGCACCGGCTTGCCGTCCAGCTCGGCCCCCACGACGAAGAGCTCGGCGGCCTCGCCACGGACCACGAGCGACTTGGTGCCGTTGAGGACATAGCCGGCGCCGCTCTTGGCGGCCGTCGTGGCCGGCGCGAGGACGTCGAAGAGGACCGTCGGCTCGCTCAGCGCGAGTGCCGCGGCCGGGACATCGTCCCCGGTGAAGGAGGGCAGGTAGGTCTGCTGCTGGGCGTCGGTGCCCCAGAGCGAGAGCGCGGTCGCCACGGCACCGGGCGCGAGCACGGCGACGGCCAAGCCCATGTCGCCCTTGCCGAGCGCCTCGGCGACGAGCGCGCCGGCCATCGCCGAACGCTGCTCGGAGATACCGCCGAGAGCCTCCGGCACACCCAGGATCGGGAGGCCGATCTCGAGGCTGGACTTGAGCAGTTCGTCGGGCGCCGCGCAGGTCTCGTTGGCCTCGGCGGCGGCCGGGCGGACGACCTCGGTGGCGAACTCGGTGACCACGTCGACGAGCATCTGCTCGTCCTCGCTCGGGGTCAGGTCGAAGAGGCCGGTGTTGCCGGCGGCGGGAACCCGCTGGCCGGCGGCACCCTTCTTGCCCTTCGGGGCGAAGGTGCGGCTGGCGGCACCGATGGCCTTGAAGCCACTTCGGGTCGCGGTGAAGACGACCTGCTCGGTCGGCTTCCGCAGCTTGAGCCGGTCGAGCAGATCGCTCTGCGCGAGCGTGTTGAGGGCGGCGACGGCGTAGCCGATCGGGTCCCGGGACTCTGAGGAGGACACTCCGTGCTTCCCGCCCGGGGACACGGCGTCCTTCGCGTTCTTGAGCAGCGACATGCGGTAACTGTAACTGGGAGTTACACACAGCGCCACAGATGACCGACGTGGCGCGTCACACATCGACCGCACCGCCTACCCTGTGGCCCATGACCAGCGAGACGACGGACATCGACGGCCGGCTCCCCGAGGGCGGCAGTGCCAGGCCGATGACGCGGTGGGGCGAGGACGTCATGCACCGCCCCAACCAGCGGGTGACGTCGTACGACGAGGAACTGCGCAGCCTCGCCGCCGACATGGTCGCCACGATGTACGCCGCCGACGGCGTCGGCCTGGCCGCCTGTCAGATCGGCGTCGATCTCGCCGTCTTCGTCTACGACTGCCCGGACGACGACGGCATCCGGCACCGCGGCGTCGTCTGCAATCCGGAGGTCGAGCTCCCCGAGGGCCGCGATCGCCATCTCGACGACGGCGACGAGGGCTGCCTCTCCTATCCGGGCGCATACGTCGCCTGCCCCCGCCCCGACCACGCGATCGTCCGGGGCACCGACCTCGACGGCAAGCCGCTGGAGTACGTCGGCACCGGCTTCCTGGCCCGCTGCTTCCAACACGAGACCGACCACACGCTGGGCATGGTCTTCGGCGACCGGATCAACAACCGGGCCCGCAAGAAGCTGCGCAAGCAGATGGAGGCCGCCGCCGGCGACTATCCGGCTACGTGGCCCGAACACGCCGGTTGAGACGTGCCCCTTACGAGCACAATCCTGACGGCGTGATCGTGACCGTGAAGGGTAGTTCTGCCGTCCACGAGTCGTCGCCGGAGATGTCGGCCACCTGGACGTAGTCGGAGCCCCGCAGTTCCCAGACGATGAGGCGCGGATTGAGCGGATCGATCACCCAGTACGACGGGATCGCGGAGCGCCGGTAGCGATCGTGTTTGACGTTGAGGTCGGTCAGCGCCGTACCCGGTGAGAGCACCTCGACCGCGAGGAGGGGCGGGACCGGCAAACGCTTGTCGTTGTACGCGCTGCGCGGAGCCACGAGAACGTCGGGCTCGACCCAGCTGCGCTCGTCGAGGATCACGTCGAAGGGCGCTGCCATCGCACAGAATCCGTCAGGGGCGGTCTCGTCGAGGAGCCGCCACAGATTCAGTACGACGCGCTGGTGGTTGAAGCCCGGCGACGGACTCACGAGGAGAACTCCGTCGATGAGCTCGTAGCGATTGCCGTCATCGGGCATCGCCTCGATGTCCGCGACCGTCAGTCCGCGTCCCGGTGGCAGGCTCGTCATGACACTCATCGTCGCTCACTTTCCCGAGAAATGGTGTGCGCATGCCTCATGGTGGCGCAGATTCTCATTCCGCCGTGCCCGCAATCCACAGGCGGCTCATCACCTTTTGCGGGCGACATAGCAGGCGACCGCGCTGGCGGCGGCGACGTTGAGGGAGTCGATGCCCGGCTCCATCGGGATGATCGCCCGGCGGTCGGCGGCCTTGGTCCAGCGGGCCGAGAGGCCGTGCCCCTCGGTGCCGAGGACCAGTGCCAGACGATCGACCCCGGCCACGGCCTCGTCGAGCGCGACGGCGTCGTCGGAGAGAGTCAATGCCACCGTGGTGAACCCGGCGGCGGAGAGTTGCGGGAGGGCGTCGTACCAATCGGTGACCCGGGTCCAGGGCAGCGAGAAGACGGCGCCCATCGCCACCTTGACCGCACGGCGGTACAGCGGGTCGGCACAGCGCGGGGAGAGCAGGGCCGCGTCGGCACCGAGGGCGGCGGCCGAACGCATGATGGCGCCGACGTTGGTGTGGTCGACCACATCTTCCAGGACGACGACGGTGCGCGCGCCAGTGATCACCTCGTCGACGGACGGCAACGGCCGGCGTTCGAGGGCGGCAAGCGCTCCCCGGTGTACATGGAAGCCGGTGACCTGCTCGGCCAGCTGCTCGCTGACGACGTAACAGGGCGCGTTCGAGGCGGCGAGCACCTCGGCGAGGTTGTCCAGCCAGCGGGGTGCCATCAGGAAGGAGCGCGGTCGGTAACCACCCTCGACCGCGCGGCGGACGACCTTCTCCCCCTCCGCGAGGAAGAGCCCGTGCTCGGCCTCGAGTGAGGTCCGCAGCTGGACATCGCGGAGATCGCGATAGTCGTGCAGCCGGGGATCCGCGGCATCGCTGAGCTCGATGAGCTCAGCCACGGGCGAAAGCCTCCGGGTGCGCGACCGCGACGACCTCGCCGATGATGATGATCGCCGGTGGGCGCACCGACTCGGCCGTGAGCGTCGCGGTGAGCTCCCCGAGGGTGGTGAGCACGGTCCGCTCGGTCGGCATCGTGCCGTCGCAGATGACCGCGACCGGGGTCTCCGGGCCGCGGCGGCCGGTGAGCAGCACGTCCGCGATCGCCGGGGCATTGTCGACGGCCATCATCAGGACCAGGGTGCCCGTCGTACCGGCGACGGCCGCCCACTCCACCAGCGAGTCCGCATGTCCGGGCGGGAGGTGGCCCGAGATCACCGTGAAGTCGTGGGTGACACCACGGTGGGTCACCGGGATGCCGTTGACTCCCGGGACGCTGACCGGCGAGGTCAGACCCGGGATCACCCGCACCGATACGCCGGCCTCGCGGCACGCGATGACCTCTTCGTAGCCGCGGCCGAAGACGAAGTTGTCGCCACCCTTGAAGCGCACGACCCGCTTGCCGGCGAGGGCGCGCTCCACGATCACGCGGTTGATCTCGACCTGCTGCGCCGAACGGCCGCGCGGCAGCTTGGCGACGTCGATGAGTTCGACATCGGGCGCCAGCTCGCCGAGCAGTTCCCGGGGCGCGAGGCGATCGGCGACGACCACCTCGGCGGACCGGAGCGCGTCGCGGCCCGCGACGGTGATCAGCGTCGGGTCGCCCGGTCCCCCGCCCACGAGTGTCACTCCGGGCTCGATGGCGGCGCGGGCATCCTCGAGGGTGCCCGACTCCAGGAGTTGCATGAGTTCGTCGCGCAGGTGCGCGGTACGACGGGGATTCCGGCGTTCGACCTGATCGCCGAGTACGGCGACAGTGATGCCGGCGTGCCGACCGACCGCGGGGGTCCAGGCCGTGCCCGTGTCGGCGTCGTCGCTGCGCACACAGAAGATGCGGGCGGCTTCGGCGGCGGTGCTGACGGCCGCGTTGACCCCCGGGTCATCCGTCGCGGCGACGACGTACCAGCAGTCCTCGAGATCGGTCGCGACGAAGCCGCGCTGCTCCCAGGTGATCTCGCCCGAGGTGGCCAGCGCCTCCAGGGCAGGCGTCACCTCCGGCGACACCAAGGTCACCACGGCTCCTGCCGCGATCAGTCCCGGCACCCGCCGCTGCGCGACATTGCCTCCCCCGGCCACCAGCACTGTGCGTCCGGCGAGCCGCAGCCCGACCGGGTACGTCGGAAAGTCCTCCACAGGGACCATCCTCCCGCCGGTGACCGGTGATGCGTGACGGCAGTTCATCTCTCGGACTAGGTTTGACGTATGAGCGAGCTCGCGAGCGAATCCAACAACACAGGGCCCGGTGTCCTCGGACTGACGGAGGAGGTCCGGTGACATTGGAACGCCCGGTACACCCGGATCCCTACACCCTGCTCCCCGCGGTACCGGGGTTCACCGTCACGAGCACCGACGTCACCGACGGACAGCCGCTGAAGAACGACCAGGTGGCCGAGTTCGGCAACACCTCGCCGCAGCTGTCGTGGTCGGGCTTCCCCGATGACACGCAGAGCTTCACGGTCACCTGCTTCGACCCCGACGCACCGACGCCGAGCGGCTTCTGGCACTGGGCACTCGTCGACATCCCGGCCGAGGTGACCTCGCTGGACACCGGCGCCGGAGCGGCCGGCGCGGCTCTGCCCGGCGGCGCCTTCATGCTCCGCAATGACGGCGGCCAGGCGGCCTTCATGGGTGCCGCTCCCCCGGCCGGCGACCAGGTGCACCGCTATTACTTCGTCGTGCACGCCGTGACCGAGCCGGCACTCGGCATCGACGCCGACGCGTCCAATGCCGTCATGTCCTTCAACCTGGCCTTCAAGACGGCCGGGCGGGCCATCGTGCACGGCACCTATGCCCACTGAGAGCGGCTGGCAGGACGACGTACTCGGAGTTCCCTATCGCGCCCGGACACTCGACCTGCGTCCGGACTTCGAGGGAACGGTCACCGCGACCGTGGTCCATCGCCCGGCAGCGCGGCCGAGCGGTTACGCCGTACTCCATGTGCACGGCTTCGCCGACTACTTCTTCCAGACGGTCGCCGCGGACTACTGGGTCGAGCGCGGCTACGACTTCTACGCCCTCGACCTGCGCAAGTACGGCCGTTCGCTGGCAGATCACCAGACCGCCAACTACGTCGACGACCTGACCGCCTACTACGAGGAGCTCGACCTCGCCTGGGAGATCGTGACGGCGGAGCATGACCACGTCGTTGTGTCAGGTCATTCGACCGGTGGACTGACGGCGCCCCTGTGGATTCACGACCGGGGTCTCGCCCCCGACGCGGTGGTCCTCAACTCGCCCTGGCTGGCCATGCAGGGAGATCCGGTCACCCGCAATGTCCTGCTGCCCGCCGTCGGCGCCTTCGGCGGCCGCCGGCCCCTGTGGGCGGTGCCCCGCAATGTCAGCGGCTTCTACGCGAGGAGCCTGCACGTCGACCACGAGGGCGAGTGGCCCTTCGACCTGACCTGGAAGCCCCTCGAGTCCTTCCCGGTGTACGCCGGCTGGCTGCGGGCGATCCGGGCCGGACATGCCCGGGTGGCCCGTGGCCTCGACGTACCGGCGCCGACCCTGGTGCTGACCTCGGCGCGCAGCGGGCACGCCTCGTCGATCGACGCCCCGGAGGTCTCGGCCACCGACATCGTGCTCGACGTCGAGCAGATCCGGCGGCGGGCGCCCTTGCTCGGCCGCCATGTCACCAGCGTGATGATCGACGGTGCCCTGCACGACGTGACGCTGTCCGCCGCCCCGGTCCGCGCTCGCGTCTTCGACGAAGTCGACCGCTTCCTCGGCGCGTACGTCGATCCGGCGGCATCGGCTCGCTAGTGGTGTGGCTGCGAAATAGCGCGGGTGACGGAGCGTCGTCCGGCGCCCGTCAGGCAAGGCGGAGGTGCGAGAGCGCAGCGTGCTG
>JASLCW010000027.1 GCA_030151765.1 Marmoricola sp. | reverse complement strand
GACTGCTGCGGCTGCCGCTGCTTCTTGCGGTAGTTGTTGATGAAGGTGTTGGTCAGGATCCGGTAGAGCCAGGCCTTGAGATTCGTGCCGGGCTTGTACTGGTGGAAGGCGGCGAAGGCCTTCGCGAAGGTCTCCTGGACGAGGTCCTCGGCATCACTGGGATTGCGGGTCATCCGCATCGCCGCCGAGTAGAGCTGGTCGAGGTAGGGCAGCGCATCACGCTCGAACCGCAACTGACGCTCTGCGTCGGTCTCGGTCGCCACGTCCACGGGCTGCTCGGTCGCTGATTCGTCGGTCATCAGGGACAAGACTAGGGCGTCCTCCTGAGTAGGTGCGGACACCGGACGTTCGAGTACGGCGGCTGACATGTCCTGTGCAACACCAGGGCGGGCGGAGTGATTCCCGTCAGCGCGTGGTGGCGAGCACGCTGCGGTCGAGCCACTCGAGCGCTGCGGCACGCATCCCGGCGTACGCCGTCGCCTGGGTGACCTCCGCGCTCTTGGGCACCTTGAGCCCGTGATCGGCGTACGGAAGGGGGTGGATCGTGGTGCCCCGCGGGAACTCGTCCGGTACGCCGAAGGGGTCGCGCTCGCCCTGGACCACCAGCGTGGGCAGCTTCGCCCCGACCAGCTCCTCCAGCCTGCTGCGCTCCGGCTTGCCGGGAGGGTGCAGCGGGAAGGCCAGCGCGAGCACTCCGCTGGCGCCGACCGAGCGGGCCAGGCGGCAGGCTGAACGGGCGCCGGCGCTGCGGCCGCCGAGAACCAGCGGGGAGCGCACTCGGAGGTTGTTGATCACCGCGAGATAGCACTCGTCGATCACCGCAGGACGAGGTGCGAGCTTCTTGCCGGCCACCCGCCAGGGCATCTCGACGAGCACAGTCGAGACCCCACGGGTCGGCAGCGTGCGGCCCAGGAATTCGAGATCGGGAGCGTCGATGCCACCTCCGGCCCCGTGGGTGAGCACCACCATCGCCCGCGAGGGCCGGCCGCGGCGAACGACGAGACGGGCGGGCCCCTGCTCGGTGTCGACGTACCTCTCCTCAGGCATCCGCGGTCTCCTCCCCGGTCAGCGCGATCGGCTCGACCAGCTCGGGCCCATTGTTCGCGACATTGGACACCAGACGCGAGACCGGCTGGGCGAGCAGACGGCCGGGAGCGGCGGGTTCCAGCAGCGCGAGCAGGCTCGCCGGGTCGTTGTGCGCGGGGTCCAGCCACTCGTCGTAACTCTCCCGGGCGAGCATCAGCGGCATCCGCTCGTGGATCCGGCCGAGCTCGTCCTCGGCTGTCGTCGTGATCACGGTCGTCGTCCAGCGGAAGCGTGTCGGATCGTCGTCGGCCTTCGCCGGATCGCGCCAGATCTCGTAGAGCCCGGCCATCGCCAGGATCCCGCCGTCGCGCGGCCGGATGAAATAGGGCTGCTTCACCGGCTTGCCCGTCGCGGAACGGGCCTCCGACGCGTACCACTCGTAGTAGCCGTCGGCCGGGATCAGCGCGCGCCGCTGGCGGAAGGCCCGCCGGAAGGCCGGCTTCTCGGCCACGGTCTCCATGCGCGCATTGATCATGCGGCTGGCCGACGCGGTGTCCTTCGACCAGAAGGGCACCAGGCCCCAGGTCATCGCCCTCAACTGCCGTCGCGGGGAGCCGTCCTCCTCGTCACGGCGCGGGCGCTCGACGACGACGTACGACTCCTTCGTCGGCGCCAGGTTCCAGTCGGCGGGCACGAAGGGGTACTCGGCCTGCTCGATGTCGAACTCCGCCGCGATGTCGGCAGCATCGTGGCTCGAGGCATATCGGCCGCACATGCGTGCAGGATAGAGCTCTTGACGAATTCGCCGATGTCCGCGCAGGGTCTCGGGCATCATCGCCGTACGACGGCCGACCGGCCCGTCGCACGAAAGAGCAGTGTGGAGTCCCGTGGGACCTGTCGATGCGGTGCGCAGCGTCCTGCGCCAGTACGCCACCTTCCGCGGTCGCGCCACGCGGCCCGAGTTCTGGTGGTGGCAGCTCGCCATCTTCCTGGGCTCGATCGCGGTCAGCGTCGTCGACGAGGCGATCAAGTCGGCGGTCGGCATCCAGATCGCCGCGCCCGTGTTCGTCCTCGCACTTCTCGTGCCCACCCTGGCCGTCTCGGTACGACGTCTGCACGACTCCGGCCTGGCCGGCTGGTGGATCCTGGCCCCGTACGCGGCCACCGCCCTCGGCGTCGTGGCATGCATCGCCGGCTTCCTGGTGGCCTTCGGCCCGCTCTTCTTCGGCGACACGCACGACAGCAGCGCAGTCGGTGTCATGGTCTTCATGGTGCTCGTCGCCGGGGGCTATCTGATGGGGTTCATCGGCGCCGTCCTGAACATCGTGCTTATGGCGCGCGGCAGCACCCAGGGGCCGAACAAGTACGGCCCCCACCCGATGGCGCCGAGGCAGCCTCCCCCTCCGACGTACCCGCTGCCGGCGTACGCGCCGACACCACCGCCGGCGGACCCGGGCGGGGATTCTCGCTAGCGTCGGCGCAGCAGCTCGTCGAGAACGCTGGCGGCGGCCTCGATGCCCGTGGGCAGCCCCTCGATCCAGACCGTCACGCCCTCCGAACCGGCGAGATCCTCGAGATCGAGACGCATCCCGGCCAGCCGGACGCCGATGTTCTGGTCCCGCGCCACCAGGATTCCCAGTCTGGTGGCGCCGAGCTGGACGACCGTCTCCTCCCCGGGGAAGGTCATCCGGATGACGTCGACGATGCGCACCATCCACAGCGCGAGCTCGAACGGGTCCTCGGCCTTCGTCGGTACCTCCACGACCGCGATGCCGAAGGCCGCTCCCGGATCCACGCCGGCGACCAGAGCACCGCGATAGACCTCGGCGAGTCGAGCCCGCAGGTGGGCCGGACTGGCCAGCCCGTTGAGCGGATCCTCGCAGGAGAGCTGGTGCAGGTACGACGTGGTCTCCTCCGCCCACGCCCTACTCAGCGCCCGCATCTCCGCGAAGCTCGGCTCGCGACCGGCAGCCTGTCCGGTGGTCGACCGCAGCTCGTCGAGTGCCTCACCCAGGTCGGCACCCTCACGAGCTATCAGACGGCCCACCACCGAACAGGCGGCGACGGCCTCCTCCCCACGCGCGGCGGCCTCCGCCACCGCGGCGAGCCGGGACGGATAGGTCCCGACCGACCGCGGCCCCTCGCCTGCGCCCGGGTGCGCGGAAGCGGACCGTCCTCCCCAAGCCATCAGCCTGCGTCCCATCTGGTCCACCTCCTCGCTCTTTGTTCCTGACCCCCACCCCCGCGGCGGGTCTGACATGGAGACCGGCTCGCCACGAAGTCATGACGCGACTTCCCGGAACTTTTTTCCCGGACCTCTCCGGAGGTCAAAAACGGGAATCCGTTGCTTTTGGGCCCTACCGTCGTTTCTCCTGAAGAGGGAGCAAGACAAAAGGGGAGCCAGAACGATGTCGTTGATCGATCATGCGCCGGGCGAAGTCGCCGACGACGTACTGATCACGCGCGTGCGCGGGGGTGATCTGGACGCGTACGGCGAGCTCTTCGGACGCCATCGCGACGCCGCACTGCGGCTGGCTCGTTCGCTGACCCGCGGCGCCGATGCCGACGATCTCGTCTCCGACGCCTTCGCCAAGGTGCTCAACGCGCTGCAGAAGGGTTCCGGGCCCGATCTCGCCTTCCGCGCCTACCTGCTCACGACCGTACGCCGCCTCCACGTCGACCGGATCCGGGCCCAGGCGAAGGCCACCCCGACGGACGACGTCGCCGCGCTGGACCAGGGCGTGCCCTTCTCCGACACGGCCGTCGCGGACTTCGAGAACTCCGCCGCGGCCCGCGCGTACGGCAGCCTCCCCGAGCGCTGGCAGATGGTGCTCTGGCACCTCGAGGTGGAGGGCCAGAAGCCCGCCGACATCGCTCCCCTGCTCGGGATGTCCCCCAACGCGGTGGCGGCGCTCGCCTACCGGGCGCGTGAGGGCCTGCGCCAGGCATTCGTGCAGATGCACGCCACCGAGCCGGCCGCGACCGAGAAGTGCCGCGAGACCCGGGAGAACCTCGGCGCCTACGTGCGTGACGGCCTCTCCAAGCGCGACAGCGCCAAGGTCTCGGGCCACCTCGAGGAATGCCGCCGCTGCACTGCCCTCTACCTGGAGCTGACCGAGGTCAATTCCTCGCTCGCCGCCCTGCTCGGCCCGATCGTCCTGGGCGGCGCCACGGCCGCCTATCTCGCCGGTGGTGCCGCCGCCTCGGGCGGCGCGCTGGCCGGCGTGGGCCTGATCATCGGCCGTGCCCGTGACGTCATCGTGGCCAATTCGACGACCGCCGCCGTGACCGCGGCGACCGTCGCGGCCACCGCCGTGGGCGTCGGCGCCTACGCCGCCAGCAACCACGGTCATCACCAGCGGCCCACCGCCGGCCCCGCTGAGATCAAGCAGCACACCCCCGCGAAGCCACACCCGAAGCCACACCACCGGCCGAAGCCGAAGACCCACCACGTGACCCGGCCGGCAACGCCTCCCGCCCCCTCCCTTCCGGCGGCGAGCCCGACGGCGACACCCGCCCCGCCCACCCAGGCGCCCAAGCCGGCCGCGCCGACATCGGCCCCCGCGCCGACGCAGTCGCCGAAGCCGAGCGACAGCCCGACGCCCACTCCCACCCCGACGCCCGAGCCGCCGCCGGCGATCTCGCTGACCGGTCCGGGCACGGCGACCGGATCGGCCGTCCTCGCCATCCGCGGATTGCCGGCGGGCGCGAGCGGGGTCGTGACCGTCAGGGTCCCGCTCTCGCTCTTCTGGTGGGTCACTCCGGGATGCTCGGGCTTCGGCCGGGTCCGCACCTGCCCGGTGTCGGCCTCCAGGCCGACGGTCACCGTCCGCTTCTTCGGGCTGGTCGACCGGACCTTCACCGCGACCTTCACGCCGGCTCCGGGGGTCGAGGACGGCACTTCGGGCGACAACACCGTCGTCGTACGGATGCGGGGCCTGGTTCCGGTCGGGCTGCCCACCGACCCGCACTGAGCGCCGATAGCCTGTCGGGCGTGGATCTCTGGCCGGCACCGCTCGCGACGCACCCCGTGGAGGCACGCGTCGAGCTGCCCGGATCCAAGTCGCTGACCAACCGGGCCCTGGTCCTGGCCGCCCTCGCCGACGGCCCCGGCGTCGTCCGCCGGGCGCTCCGGTCGCGCGACACCGAGTTGATGGCGGCGGCCCTGCGCGCCCTCGGGGCGGAGATCGACACCTCGGTCGCCGACTGGACCGTGCGGCCGGGCGCGCTCACCGGTGGCGGCAGCGTGGACTGCGGCCTCGCCGGCACGGTGATGCGCTTCGTCCCTCCGGTCGCCGCCCTCGCGGACGGGCCGGTGACCTTCGACGGCGACGAGCACGCGCGCACCCGGCCGATGGCCGAGGTCCTGACCGCCCTGCGCGGCCTCGGCGTCGACATCGACGACGGCGGCACCGGCGCACTCCCCTTCACCGTCCGCGGCACCGGTTCCGTACCCGGCGGCACCGTGGAGATCGACGCATCGGCCTCGAGCCAGTTCGTTTCGGCCCTGCTCCTCGCCTCACCTCGGTACGACGAGGGTGTCGACGTCCTCCACGTGGGCAAGCCGGTGCCGTCGATGCCGCACATCGACATGACCGTGGCCTGCCTGCGCGAGCGAGGCGTGGAGGTCGACGACAGCGAGCCGAATCGCTGGCGGGTGCATCCGGGGCCGATCGGCGCGGTGGACACCGCGATCGAGCCGGACCTGTCCAACGCGGCACCCTTCCTGATGCTCGCGATGACCTCCGGCGGTTCGGTGACCGTGCCCGGCTGGCCCTCCTCGACGACGCAGGCCGGCGACGCCCTCCGCGACCTGCTGGAGCGCATGGGCGCCGCGGTCGAACTCGGCGCCGACGGACTCACCGTGTCCGGCACCGGCGCCGTCCACGGCATCGACGTCGACCTGCACGATCTCGGCGAGCTCACCCCCGCCTTGGCCGCGCTCTGCGCACTCGCCGAGTCGCCGTCGTACCTGCGGGGCATCGCGCACATCCGCGGCCACGAGACCGACCGGCTCGCCGCACTGGCCGCCGAGCTGACCGGCCTGGGTGCCGACGTGACCGAGCACCCCGACGGGCTGGAGATCCGCCCGGCGACGCTGCACGGAGGCACCTTCCACACCTACGCCGATCACCGGATGGCCCATGCCGGCGTGATCCTCGGCTCCGCCGTCGCCGGCGTACGGGTCGAGAACGTGGCCACCACCGGCAAGACCTTCCCCGGATTCGCCGAGGTGTGGGCGGGGCTGTTCGGCTGATGCCCCGGTACGACGAGAACGATCCGGAGAGCTATGAGCGTCCCCGCCGTCGTACTCGTCCGCGCACCAAGGAGCGCCCCTCGTACGACGACGCCGTCGAGGCCGTCGTCGTCACGGTCGACCGCGGCCGCTTCACCTGCCTGACCGAGGACGAGGTCGTCGTCACGGCGATGAAGTCCCGCCCGCTCGGCCGCAAGGGCGTCGTCGTCGGCGACCGGGTCGGCCTCGTCGGCGACACCTCCGGAGTGGACGGCAGCCTGGCCCGGATCGTCACGATCGGCGACCGCAGCACGGTGCTGCGTCGCACCGCGGACGACGACGACCCGGTCGAGCGGGTGATCGTGGCCAATGCCGACCAGCTCGTCATCGTCACGGCCCTCGCCGAACCCGAGCCGCGCCCACGCCTGATCGACCGCGCGCTGGTGGCGGCGTACGACGCGGGCATGGATCCGCTGCTGGTGCTGACCAAGTCCGACCTGGCCGATCCCGCGGAGCTCCTGGCCTCCTATGCGCCCCTGGACGTCGCCGTCGAGGTGACTCGGCGCGGTGCCGACGTCGGCCCGATTCTGGAAAGGCTGTCCGGTCGCACCAGCGTGCTGCTCGGCCACAGCGGCGTCGGCAAGTCCACCCTGGTCAACGCCCTCGTCCCCGATGCCGGTCGCGAGACCGGAGGCGTCAACCAGGTCACCGGGCGCGGCCGGCACACCTCCACCAGCGCGCTGATGCTGCACCTTCCCGGCGGCGGCTGGATCGTGGACACACCCGGCATCCGCTCCTTCGGGCTGGCGCACGTCGAGGTCGCGCACCTGATCGAGGCCTTCCCGGAACTGCACGACCTCACCCTCGACTGCCCGCGCGCGTGCAGCCACGCCGAGGGCGCGCCGGAGTGCGGACTCGACGAGGCACCACCCGACCTGATCCCCCGTGTGGTCTCCTTCCGGCGGCTGCTGGCCAGCCGCGAGGGCACCCCCGGCTGAGACCCAATAGCCTGTGGGCATGACTGGGCCCGATTACACCGACGACCTGCGCCTGGCCCACGTGCTCGCCGACGACGCCGACTCGCTGGCCATGGCCCGTTTCAAGGCCCTCGATCTGCACGTGATGACCAAGCCCGATCTCACCCCGGTCACCGATGCCGACCGGGCGGTCGAGGAGGGCATCCGTCGTACCCTCACCCGCGCCCGTACCCGCGATTCCGTGTACGGCGAGGAGCAGGGGCTGGTCGGCAGCAGCAATCGTCGATGGGTGATCGACCCGATCGACGGCACCAAGAACTTCGTGCGCGGCGTACCCGTCTGGGCCACTCTGATCGCCCTCACCGTCGACGACGAGGTCGTCGTCGGCGTCGTCTCCGCGCCCGCCCTCAACCGGCGCTGGTGGGCCATGTCCGGCGGCGGCGCCTGGACCGGCAAGTCGCTGCTGCGCGCCACCGCGTGCCAGGTCTCCGACGTGTCGCGCATCGAGGACGCCTCGTTGTCCTATTCCTCCCTCAGCGGCTGGGAGAAGCGTGACCGACTCGACGACTTCCTCGCCCTGTCGCGCCGCTGCTGGCGCACCCGCGCGTACGGCGACTTCTGGTCCTACATGCTTCTCGCCGAAGGCGCCGTGGACC
>JASLCW010000015.1 GCA_030151765.1 Marmoricola sp. | reverse complement strand
TGTCCACGTGTACCCGCAGGAACACCCGCTGGCGATCGGCGTACCCGGCCGGCACGCGCTCGTCGCGATCTCCCGGTCACTCCGCTCCCGGCTCGATGAGCCAGGGCTCGCCGTGGTGATCGCCCACGAGCGTGCCCATCTTCGGCAGCACCACGCACTGCTCACCCAGGTCGCCGCGCTTCACCGCGCGTGCCTGCCACGGCAGCAGAGTGCGCAGAACGTCGAGAGCGCCGTGCGCACACTCGTCGAACTCGCCGCCGACGACTCCGCCGCGCGTCAGCACGGGATCGCTCGCACCGCAGCGGCCCTGCGACAGGCGGCCGCCCTCGACGCATCGATGGTCGTGCGCGCGGATCGGCTCGAACTCAGGTCAGGCGTCGGCACTCAGGCCGAGCGCGACCTCGATCGAGCCAGCGCCGCCACACCGGCGATCAGGCCGAGGACGCCCGCGGCGAGGCCGGCGTACCCGGGCCACGACGGCGTCGCCGACGAAGTCTTCGTCTCCGCATCCTCGTGAGCCGGCGCCTCGGCCGGGGTCAGCGTCAGCGTCGGGGCCGGGTGCTCCGGCTCAGCACCGCCTTGCGCGACCTCGTTCCAGCGCACGACCTTGCCGTCGCTGTAGACCTGCGTGGCCGGGAAGGAGACCGAGGCCGCCTCGGGCATCGGCCCGGCGGAGATGTTGAACATCTGGAACTGCCCCGGCCTGATCGCACTCGCCGGACTCGTCGCCTTCCAATCGACCTCGGACACATAGGTGTCGAGAGTGCCGTCGCCGGTCTTCACCGGTGTCGCCAGCTTCTTGGTCGTCACCTTCGCCCTCCAGCCGGCGATCGGCTGGACCGAGGCGAAGCTGATCGGAGTCTCCGACGGGAAGGCGACGCGCACCTCGGTGGTCGAGGCCGTGGCCGACTCGGTCGGCACCCGGAAGGTGACCACGCCCCAGCCGCCCTGGGTGATGCCACCGTCGCCGATCACCGTGACGTGGGCCGACGCCGAGCCGGCAAGCCCGAGTACGCCGATACCGGCTCCTGCGGCAACCACGGCGATCCGGCGCACCAGCCGGGTGTTCCTGGGGACGGTCTGGGACATGGGCTCTCCTCGGGAAGATCCGAACGGGAACCCAGACTCTACATGTTGTAGAACAGAATCGAAGGCGGTCTCAGATCGAGACCAGCAGTACGACGTTCAGCGCGATGATCAGCACGCTCGCCAATGCCGCCACGAAGGTCGTCGCGGGACGATTGCGCAGATCGCCCATCACATCGGCCCGGCGCGTGAAGAGAATTAAAGGAACCAGCGCGAACGGGATCCCGAAGGAGAGCACCACCTGCGAGACGACCAGCGCCCGCGTCGGGTCGACCCCGAGGCCGAGGACGAGCAGGGCGGGCGCCAACGTGGTGAGCCGTCGTACGGCCAGGGGGATCCGTCGTCTGATGAAACCGTCCATGACGACCTGACCGGCCAGGGTGCCGACGCTCGAGGCGGCCAGGCCCGAGGCCAGCAGGGCAAGCGCGAAGAGCAGCGCGGCCGTCTGCCCGAGTGCGCCGCCGATGCCGGCGTGTGCCCCCTCGATGGTCTCCACGTGTCGCCCCGACAGGGCCGATGCGGCGACCACGAGCAGGGCGAGGTTCATCGCACCGGCAATCGACATCGCCAGCAGGACGTCGACACGCTGACCGCGTACCAACCGTCGTCGTTCGGCAACAGTGGCGCCTCCGAACCGTGCACCCGTCAAACCGCCGTGCAGGTAGATGGCGTGCGGCATCACCGTCGCGCCGACCATCCCCGCCGCGAGGAGGATGCTGTCCTTCCCGGCAAACCTCGGCACCGTGCCACCGAGCACGGCTCCCCCGTGCACTCCACTCACGAGGAGTGCGTAGAGGAAGCCCGCCGCGATCACACCGAGCAGTGCGGCGATCACCACCTCGAAGGTGCGCCGTCCTTCGTTCGCCAGGCGCAGCACCGCGAAGGAGACGACTGCGGTGATCGTCCCACCGGCCAGCAGCGGTACGCCGAAGAGGAGGTGCAGGGCCAGCGCTCCCCCGACCACCTCGGCCAGATCGGTCGCGATGGCGACCACTTCGGCCTGCAGCCACATCGGCCACATCAGCCAGCGCGGGGCGTGATCCCGACACAGCGCGGGAAGGCTGCGTCCCGTCGCCACACCCGCCTTGGCGGAGAGGTACTGGATCAGCATCGCGATGCCATTGCTGACCACCACGACCCACACCAGGAGATAGCCGTACGTCGAACCGGCCGCCACGTTGGTGGCGAAGTTGCCGGGGTCGACGTACGCGATGGCGGTGACGAAGGCCGGACCGAGCAGGCCCAGGACGCCGCGCCGCCCGCCCTTCGTCGTACGACGCGGCAGCGGTGGCGCCAACGGAGGCGATGCGTACATCATCGGCTGCCCGCCCACCTGGCGATCGCCCGAACGGTCGGGTCCTCGTCGGAGGCGAGAGCCTCGCGCACGTCACGAGTCGTGGACGCGTTCGCCGCAACCCACGCCCGTACCTGCGACGAGACATCGCCGGCGAGAGCCGCCAGCAGGTCGTCCGGGGTACGCCGATTGCGGGCGACACAGCAGCGCACACCGTCGGACGGATCGGCCGCCAACTCCACGAGTACGTCGACCGGCACGTTGATCGCGAGCGCGGCGCTCTCCCGGATCGTTGCCACCGGCGAGCCGGCGAGTCGGCGCAGTCGCTCGACCTTGCTCGCGGTCATCGGGGGCGAGGCGAAGCGGGACAGCGGCTGCCCGCCGGCCGAGGAGGCACGCAGGGCAGCCCGCTGTCGCGGCGTGAGGAATCCGATGCAGGACATCGCGATCCCCGCTACTGCTTCGCGTTGACTTCGTACGAGGTGTTGATCGACTCGAAGAAGTTCACCAGCTGCAGGGTGTCGTTCGCGGTCGCCATCCACTTCGCCGGATTGGCCACGCCGTAGTGCGGCCCGAAACCGAGCTCGTCGAGCCGCCGGTCCGCGAGATAGCGGACGTACTGGTTGATGTAGTCCGCGTTGAGGCCGAGGATCCCGTTGGGCAGCAGGTCCCTGTTGTAGGCCTCCTCCATCTCGACCGCGTCGAGGATCATCTGCTTGATCTCCGCGGCGAAGTCCTCGGTCGCCACGTCGGGGTTCTCGTCGAGCACCGTCAGGATCAGGTTGAGTCCGAACTTCAGGTGCAGGCTCTCGTCGCGCACGATCCACTCGATCAGCGAGCCGAAATTGCGCAGCAGGTTCCGCTGCCGGAAGCTCAGTGCCAGCATGAAGCCGCTGTAGAACCAGATGCCCTCGAGGATCACGTTGTAGGCGATCAGGTTCCGGACGAAGTCGCGCTTGCCCTCGACCGTGTTGATGTCCAGTGTCTGCTCGGTCATCCGCTTGATGAACTTGATCTCGAAGGCCTCCTTGGCCGCCATCGACGGCACCTCGACATGGGAGGCGTACGCCGACTCGCGGTCGATCGGGAAGGTCTCCAGGACGTACTCGAAGCTCATGCAGTGATTGGCCTCCTCCCACATCTGCTTGGCGAGGTAGAGATGGCACTCGGCCGCGTTGACGTACGGATAGACGCCGAAGGCTAGGGCCTTGTTGACCAACAGTTCGTTGGGATTGAAGTAGCTCATCAGGAAGGTGAGTGCATGACGTTCGTCGTCGCTCATCCGCTCGAAGTCCGCGAGATCCTCACCGAGCTGGACCTCGTTCGGGAACCAGGTGTTCGCGACGGCCTGGTCGTAGAGCTCCATGGCCCACGGATAGGTGACCGGCTTGAGCAGCAGTCCCTCCTCGATGCCGGTGCCGAGAATGCCCTTGGGCGCGTTCATCGTCGTCTCTCCTTCCGCGTTCACTGGCACGACTCGCACTGCAGGCGTTCCTGCGGATCGATCGGGCAGGCCGAACCATCCACCACGTCGAGCTCCTGAGCCTCGTCGGGCACGACCGCGACCTCGGCCGGCGCGGCCACGGCTCCGAAGCCGCGGGCCGGCGGCGCGGCCGGAGCCGCAGCCCCGAAGCCTCGACGGGCTCCCCCACCGGCAGGAGTCACGGCCTCGGCCTTGTTGACCTTCACCGTGCTCTGCTCAGCAGTGTGCCGCGGCATCATGTGCAGGTAGTAGGTCGTCTTGACGCCCATGCGCCACGCAGCGGCGTACAGGTCCACCATGTTGTTCACGTTGCGATCGGCCAGGTAGATGTTGCGGCTGATCGCCTGGTCGATCCACTTCTGCGCACGGGCCGCCACTTCGAGGAAGGCACGACCGTCGAGCTGGAAGGAGGTCTTGTAGATCTCCACGAGCTCGTCGGGGATCTCGTGCTCGGCGGCAACCTTGGAGAGATCGCCCTGGTGACGCAGGAGGTCTTCACGCACCTGCTCCCAGAGGCCGGCGGCACGCAGGTCGTCGACGAGATTGCGGTTGACCTCGAGGAACTTGCCCGAGCTGGTCGACCGGCTGAAGATCTGGCTGAACTGCGGGTCGAGTCCGGGCGTCGTACCGGCGACGAGGCCGATCGATGCGGTCGGCGCGATCGCCAGCAGCGTCGAGTTGCGGATGCCGCCGGCGACCTTGGCCCGCAGGGAATCCCAGTCGAGACGGGTGGCGCGGTCCACCTCGAGGGCGACACCGCGATCGGCTTCGAGACGGTCGAGCGAGTCGATCGGCACAATGCCGCGACTCCAGGCCGAGCCCTCGAAGTTCGGGTAGGCACCACGTTCGCGGGCCAGGTCGGCGGACGCATCGATCGCGTGCCAGCTCACGAACTCCATGACCTGGTCGATCAGGTCGTATGCCTCGGGCGACTCGTAGGAGAAGCCGAAGCGCTCGACGATGTCGGTGAAGCCCATGACGCCCAGGCCCAATGCACGATTGAGCTCGTTGGACTGCTCCGACTCCGGCACCGACGAGATGGTGATGTCGATCAGGTTGTCGAGCTGGCGTACGGCGAGCCGCGTCGACTCGGCCAGCAGCTCCCAGTCGACGCGCGCATGCTGGCGTCGGCCGGTGACGTGGCGTGACAGGTTGATCGAGGCCAGATTGCAGACCGAGACATTGTCACGGTCCTGCGGCAGGCAGATCTCGGTGCACAGGTTGGAGAGGTGGATCGTGCCGGTGTTGTCGTTGAGCGCCCGGGTGTTGATCGTGTCCTTCCAGGTCAGCCATGGATGCGAGGTCGACTGCAACGACGTGAGGATCGCCTTGAACTGCTCACGCGCCCCGATCTTCTTGTGACGCAGGATCCCCTGCTCGGCGAGCGCGACGTACTCGGCATAGCGCTTCGAGAAGGCGGCACCGGTGAGTTCCACGAGGTCGGGCACCTCGGCCGGATCGAAGAGATACCAGGGCTGATCGGCCTCCACCCGCTTCATGTACTCGTCGCTGATCCAGACGGCGGTGTTCGCCGTACGGGTGCGCCGGTAGGGGTCGCCGGAGTTCTGGCGGAGGTCGAGGAAGGCCGGGAAGTCCAGGTGCCAGTTCTCCATGTAGAAGCACAGTGCACCGAACTTCTTGCCACCACGGCTGACCGCACGCAGCGTCGAGTCGATGGTGTGCATGAACGGGATCGGACCCGTGGACACGGTGTTGTTGGACTTGATCGGCGAGCCCTCGGAGCGCAGTTTGGTCACGGACAGGCCGATGCCGCCGGTGCCCTTGGTCAGCCACATGACATCGCGCACCGACTTGGCGATGTGCTCGATCTCGTCCTCCATCTGCATCACGAAGCAGTTGGAGAGCTGGGCGTACGACGTACCCGCGTTGACCAGCGTGGAGCCGGCGGCGAGGTATTCGAGGCGCGACATCTTGTCGTAGAACCTCAGCGCGGCCGCGTCGGCGTCGTCCTCGTTGAGGGCCAGGCCCATGGCGACGCGCATCCAGAAGAACTGCGGCATCTCCATCGGGCGGCCGTCGGGCGCGCTGATCATGTAGCGCGTGCGCATGGTCTGTACGCCGATGTAGCGCAGCAGGTCGTCACGGTCAGGGTCGAGTGCGGCGCCCAGGCGCTGCAGGTCGAAGCGCTCGCGCAGGCGGGTGTCGAGCAGGCCGAGCTCGACTCCGCGCTCGATGAAGCCGACGAAGGCCTCGCCGTGGAAGGCGTACACCTCGTCGCGGGTGACGCCCTCGCCGAAGATCGCCTTGTAGAAGCTCTTCACCAGCAGCCGCGCCGCGATCGCGTCGTACGCCGGATCGTCCTTGACGTTCTGCAGGGCGACCCCGACGACGGCCTCGTCGAGCTGCTCGCTGGTGATCCCGTCGAAGAGCGTGATCTCCAGCTCGGAGCGCAACTGCGTCGCCCGCGCCACCTCGTCCTGGAGGCCGACGGCGGCCTCTTCGATCGATCGTGCGATCTCGTAGCCGTCGTACGGCGCGCGGGTACCGTCGCGCTTGATGACGGAGATGTCCGTGGTCATGTGCCTCACCCCTCGTGGTGCCCAGATGTGGAAGCTTCCGTTTCCGGGCGGAGAGGAGGGTGACGGGTCGGCACGAGTCCGGACCTGGATCCCCTGACCTTCCCACGAGGTCGCGGACCCTCGCCGATGTCGGCGAGGCACTGGCAGGTCTTCGGACTCGCGGGCTCCCTCGAGCATGCTCGAGATTCCTAGTGTCCGTCGCTTCCCAGGCCCCTTGATCACGGGACCCAGTGCTGATGACGGAGGTCGTTCCCACTCACCGCTGCGGGGCAGTTCCGGTCTCTCACCGGATTCCCTCTTACGACACCGACCCTGGCTTGGGGCGATGAACCAGCTGCAAGGACCACCATATATGTAAATGACAGCTTTGTAACTACCCAGATGTAGTGTTTCTCGTGGTCACGTGCTCGAGGACGCCGTTCCACCGCACATGGGGTCGCGACCGCACCGGATGGGGCTCGACCACGGCGTCGACGCCGTACACCTCGGCGATCATCGCCGCCGTGAGCACCTCGCTCACGGGACCGGCCGCGATGAGGCGGCCCTGGGAGAGCACCACCACCTGATCGCAGAAAGCACCGGTCAGTTCGAGGTCGTGCAGGGCCGCGACCGTGGTGAGGCCGAGCTCGCGGACGTGCCCAAGGAAGTCGATCTGGTGCTGCAGGTCGAGGTGATTCGTGGGCTCGTCGAGCAGCAGGATCCCGGGCTCCTGAGCGATCGCTCGGGCCAGCTGGGCGCGCTGTCGCTCGCCACCCGAGAGTGTCTGCCAGTCGCGGTCGGCGAGATGGCCGACCTTGGCGAAGTCCATGGCACGAGCGAGCAAGCCATCGCGATCGTCGACATCACCGCTGGTGCGCCAGCGCGATCCGTGCGGGATCCGGCCGAGGGCCACCACGTCGCGCACGGTGAGATCGAGCGAGGTGCTCGCCTCCTGCTCCACCAGCGCGATCCGGCGGGCACGCTCGCGGCCCGCCAGCGCGTGTACGTCGGCGCCCCCGGCCCAGACCGCTCCCCTGGTCGGGCGGCGCAGGCCCGCCACCACGCTCAGCAGCGTGCTCTTGCCGGAGCCGTTGGGACCGATGATCCCGGTGACGCTGCCGGGCGTACAGGCGAACGAGATGTCGTCGATGATCACCCGCGACTTCGCCGACCAGGCGATGCCGTCGACCTTGAGCTCGACCGGCTCGCTCATGCGGATCGCCTTCTTCGACGCAGCAGCCAGGCGAAGAAGGGCGCACCGACGATGCCCGTGATCACCCCGATCGGGATCTCCTGGTCGCTGATCAGCGTGCGGGCTCCGGTGTCCGCGGCGACGAGCACGATCGCGCCGAC
>JASLCW010000006.1 GCA_030151765.1 Marmoricola sp. | reverse complement strand
TACGCGATCGTCAATCCCTTCTTCCACTCCTTCGGCTACAAGGCCGGCGTGGTCGCCTGCCTGACCGCCGGTACGACGATCCATCCCGTCGAGACCTTCGACGCCGTCGCCCTCATGGAGTTGATCGAGAAGGAGCGGATCACCGTCCTGCCGGGTGCGCCGACGATCTTCACGACCCTCATCAACCACGAGCGTCGTACCGACTTCGACCTGTCGTCGCTGCGCTTCTCGATCGCCGGCGCGGCCACCGTTCCGGAGCGGCTCTTCGCGGACATGCTGGAGATCCTCGGCTTCGAGCAGGTCGCGCAGGCCTATGGCCTCACCGAGTGCGTGGTCGCCACCCAGTCGCGCCCGCACGAGGACCCGCTGCACGTCGCACAGACCACCGGACCCGCCGTACCCGGCCTGGAGATCCGCATCGTCGACGGCGAGGGCAAGGACGTCCCCGTCGGCAGCGACGGCGAGATCTGGATCCGCGGCGAGTACGTCATGCTCGGCTATTTCGACGACCCGGAGGCAACCGCCGCGGCGATCGACCCCGACGGCTGGTTCCACAGCGGCGATGTCGGCCGCCTCGACGAGCACGGCTGCGTCAAGATCACCGACCGGATCAAGGACATGTTCACCGTCGGCGGCTTCAACGTCTATCCGGCCGAGGTCGAGAACGCCCTCGCCGGTCACCCCGACATCGTCGAGTCGGCGGTGATCGGCATCGACGACGAGCGCCTGGGCCAGGTCGGCCGCGCCTATGTGACCCTGCGCCCCGGGGCGACCCTCGACACCGACGCCCTGCGCGACTTCGCCCGGGAACGGCTGGCGAACTTCAAGGTGCCCCGCGAGTTCGTCGCGATCGCCGAGTTCCCGCGCAATGCCAGCGGCAAGATCCTGAAGAAGGACCTACGCGACTAGAAGGCCCTGGGGCCGTCAGCGCATCGTCTCGATGATCGCTGCCAGATCCGCTGCCGTCGTCAGCGGATTCACGATCGCGAAGCGGGTGCAGACGGCGCCGTGGTGCCGGGTGGGCGTCACGAAGGCGAACTGATCCTCCAGCAGTCGCTTGCTCCACGCGTCGTAGTCCGCCGCCTCCCAGCCGACCCGCTCGAAGATCAGCACCGACAGGTCGGGCTCGACGAGCAGGCGCAGGTGCTCGGCCCGCTCGATCAGGTCACGGCCCGCGCGGGTGACCGCCAGGGTCTGCTCGACAGCATCCCGATAGGCGTCCGTGCCGTTGGCCGCGAGGGAGAACCAGAAGGGCAGGCCGCGACCACGCCGGGTCAGCTGGATCGCGAAGTCGCTGGGATTCCACTCCCCCTCCACGGTCACCGGATCGAGATAGCCGGCTCGCTGGGTGTGCGCCGCCCGGGCGAGCACGGGATCGCGGTAGATCAGCGCGCAGCAGTCGTACGGCGCGAAGAGCCACTTGTGCGGATCGACGATGAAGGAGTCCGCACGTTCGATCCCCTTGAAGAGATCGCGCACGCTCGGCGCCGCCAGGCCGGCCGCCCCGTAGGCGCCGTCGACGTGGAACCACCACCCCTGCTCGGAGGCGATCTCGGCCAGGCCCTCCAGGTCGTCGACGACACCGAGGTTCGTCGTACCGGCGGTGCCGACGACGGCGAAGACCGCGTCGAGCTCCTCGGCACTCGCCTGTCCGACCCACTCCCGGACGGTCGCGCCGGTCAGCCGGCCGCGCTCGTCGCCGGGCAGCAGGACGACGTCGACGTCCATCACCGACTCGAGCGCGTGCTTCACCGAGGAGTGCGTCTCGTCGGTGAGCAGTACCGCCCAGCGCTCGGGGCGGCTGCCTCGGTAGTGCAGCGCGGCGGAGCGGGCAGCCACCAGCGCGGACAGGTTGCCGATGGTGCCGCCCTGCACGAAGACGCCGCCCGCATCGGCCGGGAAGCCGGCGAGATCGGCCACCCAGCGCAGTGCCTGGTTCTCCGCGAAGACCGAGCCGGAACCCTCCAGCCAGCTGCCGCCGTACACGCTCGAGGCGCCGACCAGCATGTCGAAGGCGGCCGCGGCCTTGGTGGGCGCTCCCGGGATGAAGGACAGATAGCGCGGGTGGTCGACCGAGAGGCAGGCCGGGCCGAGGATGTCCTCCCACATCGCCGTCGCCGCCGCACCGATGCCGCCGGGCGTGACCGTCTGCCCGCACACGTCGAGCAGGTCGTCGGGAGTCCGCGTCGTGTCCAGCGGGGCGGCCATCTCCAGCCGCTCGCGAGACATCCGGGTCAGGGAGTCGACCAGCTCCGCGGCGTTGTCGTCATAGGTGTGCACAGGCAGGAGCGTACGACTCCTGCGGTCGCCTGCGAATCAGGCGTTGGGGGTGTGCTGCAGGAAGGCCGGCCATTCGCCGCCGCCGTCGACATTGAGTACGGCGCCCGTGACGTGGCTTGCCAGCGGGGACACCAGCAGGAGGCAGGCATTCCCCACCTCGTGCGGCGTCGCAAACCGGCCCCGCGGGATCGTCGCGGCGACCGCCGCCTTCTGCTCGGGAGTGCCGTAGTGGTCCTCCGAACCCGGGGTCTCGACGAGCCCACAACTGACCGCGTTGACCCGCACATCGGGCGCCCACTCGACGGCGAGACTCGTGGTCAGGCTCTCCAGCGCGGCCTTGGCGGCGCCGTAGATCGCCGTGCCGGGGCTGGGCCGGCGGGCGGAGATCGAGGTGACGTTGACGACCGAGGAGCCCGCGGTCGCCCGCAGCAGCGGGTACGACGCGTGCATGACGTGCGCCGCCGACATGAAGTTGAGCTCGCTGATCTTCTGGTGGAAGCGCGGCGAGGCGTCGGCGAACTGCGCGAAGGGGGCACCGCCGGCATTGTTCACCACGACGTCGAGGCGGCCGTGACGCTCGCCGATCCGATCGATCCACGACCGCACCTGCTCCGGGTCGCGGACATCGACGCTGCTGAAGTTCGGCGTACGGCCGTCGACCTCGCGCAGGCTCTCCGGCGTCGACCGCCCGCAGATCTCCACGACGGCGCCGGCCTCGAGAAAGGTCTGGACGATGCCGTCGCCGACACCGCGCCCTCCCCCGGTGACGAGGACGACGTGGTCGGACAGGTCGAAGCCGATGGCCATGCCACCAGACTACCAAACAAGTGCTTGGTTGCCCCTAGGAAAGCTTCTCGAGGATCAGCTCCCGGACCCGGCCGGCGTCGGCCTGACCGCGCATGTCCTTCATGACCGCGCCGATCAGCGCACCGGCGGCGGCCACCTTGCCGTCGCGGATCTTGTCGGCCACGTCGGGATTGGCCTCGATCGCACGATCGATCGCCTCCCCGAGCGCGCCGTCGTCGGAGACGACCGCGAGACCACGGGCGGTGACGACCTCGTCGGGCGCACCCTCGCCGGCGAGGACGCCGTCGAAGACCTGCCTGGCGAGCTTGTCGTTGATCGAACCCTCGTCGACGAGCGCCTGGATCCGGGCAACCTGCGCCGCCGTGATGGCGAGCTCACCGAGCTCCACGCCCTGCTCGTTGGCGCGACGGGCCAGCTCCGAGAGCCACCACTTGCGCGCGGCCTGGGCCGTCGTACCCGCGGCGATGGTCTCCTCGATGTGCGGCACCGCACCGGCGGCGACCACGTCGCGCATCTCCAGGTCGGTGAAGCCCCATTCGGCCTGCAGCCGGGCTCGCTTCTCGCGCGGGTCCTCGGGCAGCGTCGTGCGCAGCTCCTCGACCCACGCGCGGCTCGGCGCCACCGGCACCAGGTCGGGCTCGGGGAAATAGCGGTAGTCCTCGGCGTCGGACTTCTCGCGCCCACTAGTGGTGACGCCGGTGTCCTCGTGCCAGTGCCGGGTCTCCTGCAGGATCGAGCCGCCCTCGCTGAGGATGGCCGCGTGCCGCTGGATCTCGTACGTCGCCGCACGTTCGACCGAACGCAGCGAGTTGACGTTCTTGGTCTCCGTGCGCGTCCCCAGGGTGCCCGCGTCCTTCGGTGACAGCGAGAGGTTGACGTCACAGCGCAGCGAACCCTGCTCCATGCGTACGTCGGAGACCCCCAGCGCGAGCAGGATGTCCCGCAGCGCGGCGACGTACGCGCGAGCGACGGCCGGCGCCTTCTCGCGGGTACCCGTGATCGGCTTGGTGACGATCTCGATCAGGGGAATGCCGGCCCGGTTGTAGTCGACCAGCGAGTAGTCGGCGCCGTGGATGCGTCCAGTGGCACCGCCGACGTGCAGCGACTTGCCGGTGTCCTCCTCCATGTGCGCCCGCTCGATGCCCACGCGGAAGCTCTCACCCTCGACCTCGACGTCGAGGTAGCCGTCGAAGCAGATCGGCTCGTCGTACTGGCTGGTCTGGAAGTTCTTCGGCATGTCCGGATAGAAGTAGTTCTTCCGGGCGAAGCGGCACCACTCGGCG
>JASLCW010000003.1 GCA_030151765.1 Marmoricola sp. | reverse complement strand
ACCGGCCTCTCCGCGTCAGCGGAGAGGCCGGTTCGCCAAGAAGGCTTGAGCGAAGCGAAAGCCTTCGACGTCTAAAGGAAGGGTCCGCGCGTCAGCGCGGACCCTTCACCGTTCTCCGCAACCACCGCGGACCTGTCAACCGCTGGTAGCGCTCGCGCTACCAGCGGTTGACGCCGTTCAGGCGACTGAATCGCGGAGGCAGGCCAGTGAGTGATCAGCCGACGGCTCATGTGTCATTAAGTGACGCCTCGGCGGCTTCCGAGGTTCACGAAGTGACGCCTCGGCGGGTTTTGGGGTGCGCGAAGTGACGCCTCGGTGGCTGGATACAGTCGACCCATGTTCGCCGTGTACGCCGAGTCCTTCAGCAACGACGACCCCCTGAACGGCCTGGTGGTGGGCGAGCGCCCCGATCCCGTCGTACCGGACGGTTGGACGACGGTCACCGTGAAGGCGGCCTCGCTGAACCACCACGACCTCTGGTCGCTGCGCGGTGTCGGTCTGCGCGAGGAGGCGCTGCCGATGATCCTCGGATGCGATGCCGCCGGCATCGACGAGGAGGGCAATGAGGTCGTCGTCCACGCGGTCATCAGCGATCCGTCGTGGTCCGGCGACGAGACCTTCGACCCGAAGCGCTCGCTGCTCTCCGAGCGCTTCCAGGGCACCTTCGCTGAGAAGGTCGTGGTGCCGCGGCGCAATGTCGTGGCCAAGCCGGCCTCGCTCTCCTTCGCCGAGGCGGCCTGCCTGCCGACCGCCTGGCTGACCGCCTACCGGATGCTCTTCACGCAGGGCGGGCTCAAGGCCGGTGACACCGTGCTGGTGCAGGGCGCCGGCGGTGGCGTGGCCACCGCGCTGATCACCCTGGGTCGCGCGGCCGGACTCAAGGTGCTGGCCACCAGCCGCGACGAGGCCAAGCGCGCCCGCGCCCTCGAGATCGGCGCTCACGAGGTCTTCGAGTCCGGCCAGCGCCTGCCCCGGAAGGTGGACGCGGTCATGGAGACCGTCGGCCGCGCTACCTGGGCTCACTCCGTGCGCTCGCTGCGCCCGGGCGGCAAGATCGTGATCAGCGGTACGACCAGCGGCCCGAACCTCGACGACGCCCTGCTCACCAACATCTTCTTCCTGCAGTTGCAGGTGATCGGTTCCACGATGGGGACCCGCGACGAGCTGGCCTCGCTGGTGAACATGCTCGACGCGACCGGCACCCGGCCGCTGATCGACCGCACCCTCCCGATGGAGCAGGCTCGCGACGGCTTCGCCGCGATGGCCTCGGGCGATGTCTTCGGAAAGATCGTGTTCACGCGGTGACTCGTCCCTCGTCACCGGGTGAACACCGCGTCGAATCTGCGCAGGCCTTCGGCCGCGGGGGCACCCGTTGAAGCATCTGATCACCGGCGCCACCTCCGGCATCGGGCACGCCCTGGCGAGCCGGTTGCGCGATCGCGGCGACGAGTTGGTTCTCGTCGTACGGGATCCGGCGCGGGTGCGGGACTTCCCGGACGCCGAGGTGATCGTCGCCGACCTGACCGAGGCGGGTGCCCTCGCGGCACTGGCGCTGCCGGATCGACTCGATTCGGTGGTGCACTCGGCAGGGGTGGTCGAGCTCGGCCCGGTCGGCGAACTCTCGGAGCAGGCCTGGCGGCAGCAGCTCGAGGTCAATCTCCTGGCACCCGCGCTGCTGACCCGGGCGGCGCTGCCGGCGCTGCGCGCGGCCGGCGGCACCGTCGTCTTCGTGAACTCGACCTCCGGCCTGGCGGTGAGTCCGGACTGGTCCGCCTACGGCGCCGCCAAGTTCGGCCTGCGTGCGCTGGCCGACGCCCTGCGGGCCGAGGAGCCGGCGGTCCGGGTCACGTCGGTCTTCCCCAGCCGTACGGCGATGCCCATGCAGGCCGATGTCCATCGCCAGGAGGGCACGACGTACGACGCTGCCCGGTGGATCGATCCGGCGACGGTGGCCGAGGCGATCATCGGTGTCCTCGACCTGTCCGCCGACGCGTCGATGCCGGAACTGGTGCTTCGGCCGCGACCCCGACACTGAGCCTCGGTACTAGGAAGAGGGAGCTGAACAGGTCACCATGATGGGTGTGCGTCGCCTCGTGATCCTCACCGCGGTCCTCGTCGGGCTCGGTGTGGTCCCGGCGACGGCGGCGCCGGGGAAGAAGATGCCGACGGCCAATGTGGTCAAGGCGGTGTGGGCCACCGGGGCGCTCTTCGCCCGCTCGCCCGGCGGGCAGCCCGACACCAGCAGCCGGCACAGTTGTACGGCGAGCGTGATCAAGTCGGCCACCCACGATCTGATCCTCACCGCCGCGCACTGCCTGCGCCGCGGTCGCAGCTACGACTTCGCGCCCGGCTTCCACGACGGTCACACGCCGTACGGCGTATGGACCGTGCAGGCGATCTACCTCCCGATCGGCTGGCGACAGCACGGCTGGGACCGGGCCGACTTCGCCGTGCTGCGGGTTGCCCCGCTCCGGGGCAAGTCGATCCAGCGGGTCGTGGGCGCGCGGCCGATCGGCACCACCGACTATCGCATCGAGACCAGGGTCGTGGGCTATCCGTCGGGCACCGACGGCCGCCCGATCTCGTGTTTCAACCACCTCTATCGCACCAATGGCTTCCCGTCCTTCGACTGCCGCGGCTATGTCGGCGGCGTCAGTGGCGGTCCCTTCATCCAGAACGGCGTCGTGGTCGGTGTCGTGGGCGGGCTCCACACCGGTGGCTGCGTGGCCGCGACGACCTATTCCTCGCCCTTCGGGGTCCGTCTCAACTCCCTTGTGAAGCGCGCCGTCGCCGGCGGCAAGGGCGATGTGGTCCCGACGTCCACTCCGGGCAGCGGGTGCTGACGATGACCTCACGGATCCGGATCCTGGCCGGTGGCCTGTTCGCGGCCCTGCTTCTCGCCGGCGGTGTGGCCTCCCCGAGCGTCGCGACGACGCCGGTCGCGACCACCGTCGAGTCCGTCCCCGCGGTCGGGCCGCTCTTCTTCCCCAGCGTGGCGGGTCTGCTGCCCCTGTTGCGGGTGCCGCACTTCTGCAGCGCGAGCGTGGTGCACTCGCCGGCCGGGAACCTCGTCGTGACCGCGGCGCACTGCGTGTACGGCGTGGGCGCCACGATCGAGTTCGCCCCCGGATTCCACGACAACGTGTCGCCGTTCGGCGTCTGGGAGGTACGTCGGATCTACGTCGACCCGTCGTGGGTGCGTCGTCAGGATCCTGCGCACGACGTCGCCTTCCTCCAGATCGCGCCGCGCGGTGGCCGCCAGATCGAGTCCGTGGTGGGTGCGCGTCCGATGGGGACGGCAGCGGCAGGTGCTCCGGTGACCGTGGTCGGCTATCCGCTGGGTTCGGGTGGCCGTCCGATCACCTGCACCAACATGCTCTTCGACACCTCCGGCTTCCCGAGCGTGGACTGTGCCGGATTCGCGGCGGGGACGAGTGGCGGACCGTGGATCCAGTCGGGTGATGTCGTCGGGGTGATCGGCGGCTACGAGCAGGGCGGCTGCTCGGGCGACACGTCGTACTCGGCGCCCTTCGGTGCCGATGCCCGTGCGCTGTACGCGCGCGCGGCAGCGGGAGCTCCGGGCGACCTGGTTCCGATCGGCTTCCTCGCCAACACCTGCTGAGGCGGGTTCAGTCCTCGTAGTCGGAGCGCCACTGCAGCGCGCCCACGACGACCATGCGGGACTGCTTCTCGGTCCGCTCCCGCAGCGACTGGGCGGCCGGATCGCCCTCGGGGAGGTTCACCAGCGCGGTCACGTTGTTGACCATGACTCCGACGAAGAGATTCGCCAGCACCTGGAAGTCGTCGGCGGTCCACTGCGGGGCCGGGATCCGGGCGAGGTCGATGGCGAGTTCGCGCTCGAAGAGCTCGAGCTGGTGCTGGATCGCCCGGCGTACGGGGGCGGGTCCGCTGGCCCGCTCCCGGACCAGGAAGCCGAAGTGGTCGCGCCGCGCGCCGACGTGCTCGAAGAGGATGTCGACGGAGCGGGCGATCATCTCACGCGGCTGCTGGTCGCCCTGGCGGACATCGCGCACCATCGCGCGCAGCGTCTCGACCGATTCGTTGACGAGCTCGAGGCCGAGATCCTCGACCGAGTCGAAGTGCCGGTAGAAGGCGGTCGGCACCACACCGACGTCCTTCGTCAACTGGCGCAGCGAGACGCTGCCCAGGCCGGCTTCGGCGCTGAGCCGGAGGCCGGCATCGAGCAGGGCACGGCGGGTGCGTTCCTTCTGCTCGCCACGGGTGACAGTCACGGACGACAGCCTAGCCGTCCCATTTTGGTGAACAGATATCCACTGTGTGCGCGATCACGAGGCGTCCCTGTTGACTGACGAGCAGAGGAGGCTGCATCGTATTCGGTGTACAGACGTTCACTGAATCCCGGAAGGGGAACGATCGCCATGACGATCACTGAACGCATTCTTGCATCGAAGACCCTTGCCGCGCTCGCCACGCCTCACGGCGTGGACCGCTATCTCGAACTCGTGAATCCGATGTGGGCGGCGACCGAGGTACGCGCCCGCGTCGTCGACATCGTCCGCGAGAACCCGGACAGCGAGGGCGCCGAGGTCGCCACCCTGACGCTGCAGCCCACCTCCACCTGGCGCGGTCACCGCGCCGGCCAGTACGTCCAGGTCGGCGTCGAACTCCCGGGTTCGGCCCGGAGGCTCACCCGCTGCTTCTCGATCTCCTCGGCCGCCTCGGCCCCCGGCGAGCGCTTCACGCTCACCATCCGGGCGCACGAGGAGGGTCAGGTGTCCAAGTTCCTGGTCCGCGAGGCGCGCGCCGGCCAGATCCTCCATCTCAGTCAGGCGGAGGGCGAGTTCACGCTGCGGGAGAGCCCGGCGACGCCCTCGCCCAACCGCTCGCTCTACATCACCGGCGGTTCGGGCATCACGCCCGCGATGTCGATGGTGCGCACCCTCCTGCGCGATGGCTACGACGGCCACGCCGGTCGCCGGGTCACCTTCGTGCACTTCGCGCGTAGCCCCGAAGACCAGATCTTCGCCGCCGAGCTGGCCGAGATCGACTCGGGAGACAACGGCGTCGACGTCCACCTCTTCTACGGCGACGACACCTTCTCCGCGATCCGGCTCGCGCAGATCCTGCCGGACTTCCGCGAGATCGACACCTGGTGCTGCGGACCGGCCCCGATGGTCGAGCTGGTGCAGGCGGCGTACGACGGCAGCGACCGGTTGCTGCTCGAATTCTTCAAGCCCCCCAAGACCGCCACGGGCGAGGCCGGCGGTGAGATCGAGTTCGCCCGGGCGGGCAACACCGTCGCCAACGACGGCAGCACCCTGCTCGAGCAGGCCGAGGCTGCCGGTCTGAAGCCGGAGTTCGGCTGCCGCATGGGCATCTGCTTCTCCTGCACCGCACGCAAGACCGAGGGCACGGTCCGCAATGTGCTCACCGGCGAGGAGTCCTCGCTGCCCGATGAAGACATCCGCATCTGCGTGAGCACCGCCGTCGGCGACTGCTCCGTGAACCTCTGACCTCTGAAGGAGGACCACCTCATGACCACCACACTCAGTCCTGAAGAACTCAAGGCCTTCGGCGACGAGCTCGACGCCATCCGCCAGCGCGTGATCGGCGAGCTCGGCGAGGAGGACGCGACGTACATCCGCGGCGTCCTCAAGAAGCAGCGCCAGTTCGAGGTTGCCGGCCGGGCGCTGATGTACCTGCCCGTCGTCGGCTGGCTGCCCGCCGTCGCCTGCCTGTCGGTCTCCAAGAT